>DAHVOF010000097.1 GCA_027318945.1 Actinomycetota bacterium
CGATCTTCCAAATCGACGAATAGGCGTCGCAAGACGGAGGCGCGCATTGGAATCTGCACCCATGCTTTCCGTACTCACCGTTCTGGACGAGATATTCAGCGGCGAAAACTACGACGCCTTTCCGATGCCCAACGGAACCAGAAAGATCGGCGAATACAAGCCCTGAACCGTCGAAACGGATCAGATGCATGGACCGGTTGTCAATTATAGTTTCTCGAAGATATTGCCTATACTTGCAGAATATCGCCCAAGGGCTTGAAACTTTTGAAAGTCCGATCGGCAACTAACGCCAGCAGCAAGAACGGCGCTCACCCCGAGCCATTTGCGCTCGGTGATTGATGCCCAAACTGGGGGCGGGAATTAAAGCGTCAAATGAAAGGTCTGGTAATGGCGAAGATCTGTGATGGCCGAATTGTTATTGTCACCGGAGCAGGGAGAGGGATTGGAAAATCGCATGCTCTAGAGTTTGCGCGGCATGGAGCCAAAGTCGTGGTAAACGACATCGGAGCGAGCGTAGACGGCACGGGAACGTCCCACGGGCCGGCAGGAGAGGTAGTAGATGAGATCCGGGCCATGGGAGGCCACGCGATAGCGAACGGTGATGACGTGGCCGACTGGGAAGGCGCTCAGCGCTTGATAAATTCTGCTGTCACAGAATTCGGCGGTCTCGACGTAGTAGTCAATAATGCGGGGATCCTTCGCGATAGGATGATTGTGAATATGACGGACGCGGAGTGGGACGCCGTCATCCGAGTCCACCTCAGAGGAACATTTGTCATGACACACTGGGCTGCCAGCTACTGGAGGGAAAACGCCAAGGCCGGCAACTCAAACGACGCTAGGATCATCAACACCTCCTCTGCATCGGGACTCTATGGAAACGTTGGGCAAACCAACTATGGGGCAGCTAAGGCCGGGATCGCTTCCTTCTCGGTCATCGCATCGCTGGAACTCGCCCGTTACGGGATTACCGTCAACGCGATAGCCCCGGCGGCCCTTACGAGGATGACGGAATCGGTAGCCGCGCTTGGCTTCAACCAGAGCGACCGCGATCCCAACGCATTCGACGTTTTTGCCCCCGACAACATTTCGCCATTGGCAGTATGGCTGGGATCAACGCTCTCAAGCGATATAACTGGCCGAGTATTCCACGTTGTCGGAGGAAAGATAGATGTCGTAGAAGGATGGCATGCCGGCCCCACTGTCGATAAAGGATCGCGCTGGGAAGCAGAGGAGTTAAGCAGCGTAATTCCCAGTCTGGTCGCTGATGCGCGTCCGAATGCAAACATGTCTGGGCACTGATTGCCAATCGGTCTGTGCCTACTCTGGCAAGACCATTACACACTGCCTCCTGTGCGACGCGCATCTCCTTGAGTTTGAGCGCCATAGACCGATTAAGCATAGACTTGTTTTTTGCCGGCATGGAAGTGCCCGAATCGCCCAGCCGGGGCTCAACCAGCTGATTAGGGGGAACCTTCTTGGCATTCAACAATATTGAACGCGAGATGAAAGAGCTGTTCGCGCTTGTCGGCGATGGTTTTGTTGGCGCCACCGATGCCCTGCTATCTGGCGACCAAGTTGCTGCAAAGACGCTCATTGAGAGAGATAGGCTCATAGATACCCTTTACCGCCAGCTCCTCGGCACTGCTCAAGCGATGCTCAAGGAGCAGCGGCTCTCGCTCGAGGACATCAACTACCTAATTACCGTATTACGCCTGATCCCTGAGCTCGAGCGCAGTGGAGACTTGGCTGAACATATCGCCCAGCGTGCATTAATCGGCGTGAGTAGGGAAATGTCTCCTCGCAGCCGGGGAATAATTCAGGAGATGAGCGACGTCGGAACCCAAATGTGGCGACTCGCCACTGATGCATTCTGCGACAAGAATGATCAGCTCGCTAGCACGCTTGACAGTCTTGACGACGAACTTGACGATCTACATCTATCGCTGATCGCGGACATTGTGACGGGATCCATCTCAATTCCCACGGTAATAGAGATGGCAATGCTGGCTCGATTTTATGAGCGTTTTGGAGACCATGCAGTCAATATTTCAAGGGCCTGCGCACAATTCGCCCAACCCTGACAAGGTCCCCATTAACCCGTTCCACTCCGCCAAAGGGTCGATTGTCCCCCTCGGGGCGCTTAGTGATCTTGTACATCCCCCCTGTTTGCGTCGCCTGATCACATACGCCGACAAATTAGAAAACGCGCTAAAAACCCCAGCTAAGACAAACGCAGTGCAACGGCGACGCTGCTCCATGTACACGAGATACTGTTTATTTATTGCGCTAGACACTTTTGGAGAAACCAATGGCTTCAAAGAGGATAATTGTCGGAGTTGACGGATCGGTGGAATCGAAAAGAGCTCTCGAATTCGCAATCGAGCTTGCGAGCTCTTTCAATGCCCACCTCATTGCGTGTCACGTTATCGGAAAATTGACACGAGCCGCGGAGATCGGCTCCGCCGACCTGGATCAATATCGAACATCAGTAGTCCAGTCCTTCGAAGAGGAGTGGTGTAAGGCGCTTGACGAATCGGGGCTTCGATCGCAGAAGATTACGGTGGACGGAAATCCCGTATCGTCGCTAATGACCATTGCCGAAGAAGAGCATGCAGATCTTCTGGTTTTGGGGTCGCGGCGGCATACCATCGAATCGTACCTCGGCTCCACAAGCCACCATTTAATCGAACACTCACCCATCCCGGTTGTGGTAGTTCCACCAAAATCTAGCTAATATCCAAATTAACGATGATCACGCAAACTTCATTCAAAGCCCCAGCCCCGAAAAGCTTCTCGGAGCCAGACACAGCAAGGAGAATATGAACCTATGCAAATTACAAAGTTCAACAAGGTGATCGTGGGCGTAGACGGCTCCCCAAGCTCAAATGCGGCCATGGAGTGGGCCGCCCAGGAAGCGGAAGTCAGGGGTGCGGCACTCGAGCTAATTCACGCGTGGAACTACCCCAACCTCGGGTATGGAGGTTACGTGGCTGTCCTCGAGGATTTCGAAAAAGACGCTAGCACTCTTCTTGACGAAGTCGTCGCATCCGTTAGATCTCAGCATCCGAATCTAAAGCTGGTGAGCTCTCTACTACAGGGGCCCACGGCGCAAACCATCATGGAAAGGTCGAAAGAGGCTGACATGGTAGTTGTGGGATCTCGCGGCCGTGGAGGCTTTTCTGGTCTTTTGCTTGGATCGGTGGGTCAACAACTTGTTCATCATTGCCCAGTACCCGTAGTAATTATTCACCTTTCCGAATCGTAAAGCTTCCCGAAGATCCCGTGTTACATCCAAGATCGATTCTTGCCGGAGCCAAAAACTTTGATGCGGCGCTTGGAAAGCTACGTTTATGACACGACTTATGAACAGGATTAAAAAGTGAACCTTGGTCTCAGCGGTAAACGGGCACTCGTGACCGGTGCTTCCTCCGGTCTCGGCTTAGGAACTGCGCAAGCCTTGATCGCCGAAGGTGCCCGAGTCGTGATCGCTTCGCGATCGGAACTCAAACTGGCCCAAGCCGTGTCCATCTTGGGCCCAGCTGCACAATACATCGTCGCAGATCTCTCGGATCCAGCAATTGCAAAGGACCTCCCGACGCGAGCGGCATCGCTACTGGACGGCCTCGACATACTAGTGTGTAATTCCGGAGGCCCTAGGGCGGGGGGGTTCTATGACATTAGCATCGACAATTATAGGCAAGCTATAGATGCCAACATGCTTTCATCAATAGAGCTGGCAAGGTCCGCGATCCCGTTCATGGAGAGCGCAGGCTGGGGCAGGATCATTGCGATCACCTCTCTCTGGGTGCGGCAGCCCTCGCAGAACCTAATACTTTCGAATACAGCACGAACTGGCCTGACTGCGTTTTTCAAGACTATGGCGGGCGCCATTGCGGGCAGGAACATCACGGCCAACACAATTCAGCCGGGCCTTCACATGACCGATCGGCTCCGCGAACTCAATGGCGACGACAGCTCTGCCGCCGCCCAAATACCTGCCGGTAAATTCGGCACTCCGGAAGACTTCGGCGCAGTCGTAACCTTTCTCTGCTCAGAGCAGGCAAAATACATTACTGGGGTCTCACTTCCAGTCGACGGTGGACTCTATTCTGGGCTCATGTAGCCACTTCGGTAATTTCATTGGAAGGAGATACTTTTGATACGCCACACCGTAATATTCACCTTCAAGCCAGACGTATCTGCAGCTGCGGTCGCTTCTGCCCTTGATAATGCCCGAAGCTCCTTGCCGAATATACCTGGTGTACTTTCATTCTCCATAGGCGAGGATCTGGGACTCCAACCTGGAAGGTCGGGAGACATGGCCGTGGTGGCAGAATTTCAGACCGTGAATGATGTCAAAGCGTATCTCAACCACCCGATACATCTCGAATACATAGCTCACAGCCTCGCACCTATCGTAGACAAGAGAATATCGGTACAGTTCCAGGTATAGAACTATGCCAAATCGAGGAGGAGCTGACCATCCCGCGCTTCAAGCCCGGCTATAAATCGTCCCGCAGAATTAATATCCATAATCTTTGCCACGGTCTGCGAATCCATGACAAGTTTAAGTTGCTCCTTGAGCGGTTTCGCAACCTCAAGCTGGGTTCTCCAGTCCGCTCCCGCGTCCCAAAGCTTTCGTAGCGCTTGTACGTCAGAAAGCGTTCCCGCCGCTTTGGCAAGCTCCAAACTGAACTCATTCTCAATCGACGAAAGGTACGAATTATCTGCGAGAAATGGGACCACCATCGAGCCCGACGACTTCGCAACTCTTGTCGCATCCATGAAACTTCCTGCGGCTAAGCGGGAAAGCATTGCGGCATCCCTCGACCCGCGAACCAGGTCAACCAGAGCAAGGGCCACGAGATGTTCGATGTGAGAAATTACAGCCACAGAACGGTCATGAACTTCTGGGTCCATTACGGCAACTCTCGCACCCAAAAAAGAGGTTACGGCTGTTATTAGCGAAACAAGGGCATCTCTCTTGCTGTCGCTCGATTTGGGCTTGGCCGTTAGTATCCAAGTTCTTTCCAGAAACAATTCTTTACGAGCACATTTAAATCCTTGCCCGTCGGTACCGGCCATAGGGTGACCACCTATAAATTCGACACCTGAGGGCCACGAGATTGCCTCAGCCTCTCGCACCAAGCGTTCTTTTGTCGAACCCACGTCGGTAACGATCTGGCCAGGGCGAAGGTGTGGGGCTAGACCCGCCAGCACCGATACCGTCTGATCCACTGGCACACAGACGAACAACATGTCTGAACATTCGGCAAGATCCTTCAAGGTCGGAACAGACTCTATGCCTGAATTCTCCCCGGCTTCCCGCGTCTCCTGGCTTCGGGCAAAAAAACTCACTCGTGACTTCCCAATGAGACCAAGGGCTATCGATCCACCCATCTGACCCAGTCCGATAACACCTACTGAAATGGGTTCTTTGAACTCCATGACCCGAATCCTATTCCGATGCAATACCTGGATGCTTTAGCCTAATTTTGGCCTCTGCGCTTGACGAACTATCCACGCTGCCCAAAGGAAGCAAAGAAGATGGAGTGGTTACTTCCACTCCTCTCCACCTGGGATATGAACCGAGAAGCTTCACCGAAGCACCGAAATCAAGCAGTTCATCGATTGCATCCTTCACTCGCCGATCAGTGATATGACCCTCGCAGGTTATATGGAACGCATAGGTCCCGATTTTTGCTTGAAGTGGCCGCGATAAAATCGATGTCAAATTCACGTTGTGCTTTGCAAAGCGGGCCGCAATCTCCGCAAGAAAACCCACCCTATCGACTGAAGGCGTGACGACAAGCGAAGTCTTGTCGTCACCGCTCCTTGGTGCAACCTCTCTACCAATCAAGACATATCGAGTCCTAATGTCGGGAGTGTCAAGGACCTCGACGGCACTGACCTGCAATCCCGCCATGTGCCCGACCCTCGGTGGCGCCAGCGCCACGATCCCGACCCCCTTTTCTTCAATTACGATCTTGCAGGCTTCCGAGGTAGATACCGCATGGCGCGTCACCAAACCTCGCTCTTTGATAAATTGGCTGCATAATTCAAGTATCAGGGGATGCGAAACCACTGTCGTCACCAAAAGATCGGGATCGGTGCCAAAAGCGCATATGTCCTCGACAAGCACCACTTCTTCTCGAATCAACACCGATTCCGCCTCAAAGATGAGTCGGTCGAGTATCGTAGTGAGTTCTCCATTCGTAGAATCCTCGAGTGGAACCACTCCCAAACATCCTGGCATGAAGTTTACAGTCTGAATGATCTCGGCGACTGTAGCCATGGGCAGCGGCTCAGGATTTGAGATCGTCGCCAGCAGGTCGATGGCGCGATGGTCGGAGGTACCCGCGGGTCCAAGGTAACAAACAATCACCCAACTGATCCTAGCTACAAAACGCCTGAGTCAACCCTTTCAGAATCGCAATCATCACAACTTGCCCACCGCCAGCGTCATCGAAAGCCCTAACCAATCTGCAAAAACTCAGGCCTGGAACCCTAGTAAACGATGCAGGCGGGAGAGTAGCCCTTCAAGACCAGTATCCTTCCGACGCTTGCTTCGACTTGAGATCTTCGAAGCGATCCAGAAGCAACGGCCTGGGAAAGAACATTCCGGGCCCCACGATACTCTGGAATCTGGTTGGGGTTCGATGATGCCAACATGATCATATCCTCACCAGCCTTGGCGGCATCTAATACCGAATTGAGTAAATTCGGCTGGAAGGAAGAGATTGAAACCGTTTCCAAGGAATCCGTAATTGTGACGCCCTGAAATCCAACAGCCTGTCTCAAAATCGCGAGAGCCTTAGAACTCAAAGATGCAGGAACACCCCCAGTCAAACCCGGCACCGACGCGTTGGAAACCATTACAGCTTTGGCGTTGTTGGCAAGTCTTTCGAATGGTATCAAACCCCCATTCTCCAAGCTTGCAAACGAAAGCGTGCTGGCCGGAGCAAAATCAGTGTTCCCGCTTGCGCCTCCTAGGCCAGGAAAGTGCTTCAAGACAGGTATCACACCCGCCTTTACCAAACCGCGCTCGAAGGCTGCGGCATATTTAATAGCGGTTGCAGGATTCGATGAGAAAGACCGGCTTCCGTCTGGATTTGACTTTGACGGCCCTATTCCAGAATCTAGATCGACTACCGGCGCCAAATCCACGGTGATTCCTATAGCTCGCATCGCACGGCCAACCGTATAGGTCAAAGACTCGACCTTCTTGGCAGACAATTCCTCTGCCATCTGTCTTGGCCAGGGCATCTGGCCAACTAACGGTGTGAGAACCTGGACTCCCCCACCTTCCTCATCCGCCATTATCAAAGGCGCAATTCCACCTGGGCTAAGTTCCTCGAGCTTGCCAATCTCACCCTTGAGCACGCTGGCTTGAGGTGACGCACCTCCAATCAGTACGACTCCCCCAACTCCCCCTTTAAATGCCTGTTCCAACATGTTTAGAGAGTCCTGGGCCGAAGACACGACGATCATCTGCGAGGCGATTCTGCTGTCGCTCCACTGCCCAATATTCACGCTATTGCTGCAAGCGGTGGTGGACGTGGAAGTGGACCCTGGCACGCGCGCCTTGTTACGGGCCACAGAAATCCTCGTGCCCAATCTCGTAGAGGGAGTTTGCGGTGTGGCACAACCTGCCAAAGCTAGTCCTACAACCGCAACTACGAAGCCAAGATATTTGAACCTCCCCGCCCTCACGGACGGGGCTTCTGACCAATCCGTTCGATAGGGGTTACCGGCGAACTCTTCTGTCACGCCACCACGACCATCGGGTCTGGCTCTTGGGAGCTGGTGGATGACTTGGCTTC
>DAHVOF010000106.1 GCA_027318945.1 Actinomycetota bacterium
TCGTAGCAAAAGGAGAGATCATTATTTGCGAGGGTTACACGGACGTCATCGCATTCTTCAAAGCGGGCGTTCCTCGTGCTGTTGCTACCTGCGGCACGGCGCTCACGGAGGATCACGTGACGAAGATCAAAAGCTTCTCCAGGCGGATCATCCTTGCATTTGACGCTGATAGCGCCGGTGTGAATGCCACCGAGAGGTTCTACCAGTGGGAAAAAAAATACGGGCTGGAGATATTCGTGGCTGATCTTCCATCGGGTATCGATCCGGGCGAACTTGGGCAGACCAATCCCGAGAAGCTGCGAAAATCCGTGGAGTTTGCCAAGCCATTCATGGCATTCAGACTGGAGAGGCTATTTGAGACTGGCGACCTCTCGAGTATTGAAGGAAGGGCGCGGATCGTTGACGGGGCCATTGGGGTGATAGCAGAGCATCCCAATCCATTGGTGCGCAACGATTATTTGATGAATGTCGCGGACAAGTGCAGATTCGAAATGAACGACCTGCATGTGAGATTGGAGCAGGCACTGCGATCACGCCAAGTTCATGTTGATCAATTCCCTCCGCACGGTCGCACAAGTTCACTATCTCGGCGTGCGGAAGGCGAAGCAGGTGATGCCGATCTCCCGGTAAGTAAACCCGTTGGTGCTGAGGATCTTGGTCTTTCTGACCGGCCAGCGATCGAGGGTTTGAAGATGTTGATACACAACCTTGAGGAGATGTCTGACTTATTTCCGATGGTGCTGTTCACGCATCCCACCCATCGGGCACTCAGAGCTGCGCTGGACGGTGCAACCCAAATTTCTGACGCGGGAACACGCGCCGAAGCTGCCGGTCAGGAAACAAAGGAGCTCCTGATACGCCTTGCAGTCGAGGCTCCGAGCGCAGATCCATTTGATGTTGTTTCCCGCCTCGTGGAAAGGGCAGTAAACCGCAGGCTTGGGCAGATGAAGTTGCTAGCACGCTCTCTGTCGCCGGATTCAGCGGAGCTTAAAGAGCTTTCGCGCGAGCTGTCGAGAATTCGGCTGCTACAGGAGGGGCTTCGTACCGGCGGGAGTGGGCGGATAGATGCGACAGGCCAACTTTTGGTGTGGTTGGTCAAGTCCGACGATATCGCGTGACGTAACTTAATTCGAGACAGTTGTTGGAGATGTCGCGAGATAGCTGTCTTTCGGATATAACGGAATTATCATCGTTGCGGCCTGAAGAGTGGGGTGAACTCACGTTGTCGATCTCGTAGTTTCTACCGTACCTTTTTGGTTTGGAATTTTGGATGCTTAACCGGACCGTCGGGTGATGACACAAAAGACCATGTGGCTGAGGATCTAGCTATGGGATGAGGCTTTCTCGTAGCTGCACTAGCGCCTGGTGGCACCGATGCGAAGGGACTGCTATTTGCGGACCTGGTAGAGGAGAGGAATACAGTCTTGATTCGCGTGGTCGAAAGGTATCGCTAAGTTCGTGGGTTCAAGTCAGTCCGCAACCTGTGCGAATTAGTGGATTCGGCAATCGACTGTCATGCCGGCAGCCGATGAGTTACCTGCTACAAGAGATTTCCGATGCCGCTTAGTCTTGTTGCTCCAGGCTTTTAGAGATCGGGCGTAACTGGCAAGGACTAATTTTGCGTGGTCCGAGGAGCGCAGGGATTGCATGAAATTAGGCGTGGCACTTTCTAGACATTTGGATCTTGCAGATTTTTTAGCGGAGTAGGTTCTCTCGGTAGCGGATTGGAGATTTTTAGCGACTCTTTGCTCTGGAAAACTGTCGATGAGCGCAGCGTTCTAGCGCTGAGGGCGAGTGTCTGACGCGGCATGACCGAGAGCGTGGGACGAGACAGGTTGCGGCTTCTAAATGCGAAGTCCGAAACGTCGAGTCTTTCAGCGTTGGTCTTGATGGTGTAAGGCTCCATTTGTTTGATTGAATCGCCAAAAAGCTTGGCCAGAGCAATGAACGGTTGAGGTGAACGGTGAATTGAGCCGTCGCGATCTGAAGTTGGAGAATCGGCTGAGTGCCCAAGGAGTTGTCGAAAAGTGTGAATTTTCTCCAAAGATTGACCCCGACGCTTTTTTACCACCTATGTTTTGATGAGCCAAATTACAAAAACCTGACTGAAGCGCTGTCGGCCTCCACTAGATTGAGTTTCGCCTCGAAGACATTTTCGGGCGGATTCCGGGGTAGCTCAATTGGCAGAGCACGCGACTGTTAATCGTGCGGTTGAGAGTTCGAGTCTCTCCCCCGGAGCACGCTAATGCTTGCCGCAATTCACCGAGCGTTAAATCAATAGCGGGCCTGTAGCTCAGTCGGTCAGAGCAGGGGGCTCATAATCCCTTCGTCGTGGGTTCGAGTCCCACCGGGCCCACTATATATTTATGCTGGTCAGAGCCAATTAAGTTGTAGGGTTTGGACAGCTGTGACCTCGGCGAACCCAACTTTGCGAGACTATTAGGTATGCATGTGGGATCTGGCCACCCTCTAGTTCTTGAGTCATGATTTTCAGTTATGCCCTAAATTTGGTCTACCAGAGTGGAATTTGACGGCCATCTCCCTTGAAGTCTTTTGTGGGCCCACTTACTCTGACTTATATGTGCTTGGGGTGGACAATTGATCCGTTCGTTAATGTGAACGGAGATGGCATTATTTGCAATAAATGTGGTAAAAGAGTTCGTTATTAGGTACACTATTGTCATGACGGCGCTTGATGTGCTCTTGGAGGTTGCTATTCAGCAACACGGATATGTGACAGTAGAGGATGCTCGAAGAGTCGGAGTTGACCCTCAGCGCCTTCGGGCGCTTGCATTGCGAGGTCGTGCTGAACAGCGAGAACGAGGTCTATACCGTATTTCCTTAGTACCGCATCGCCCTCACGACGACTACGCTGAGGCGGTTCTTCTAGGTGGAGATCATGGTGTTCTCGCTGGCGAAGCTGCTCTTGACCTTTGGGACCTTGCTGACGTTAATCCACGCCGGATCGAAGTCATAGTACCCCGGGGTCTGCGGATACGACGAATTCGAAAGGACATCGTCTTCTTGAGGAGAGATATTCCAAGAGACCAAATCGACGAAGTAGATGACATCCTGGTCGTCTCTCCCTCTCTTGCCATTGAGATTGCCATGGACGAGGGTGTTGACGGCAGCCTTATAGACCAGGCCATTACAAAGGCCAGTCGGCGTGAACTAATAGGAACCCGAAGCGCGGCGAAGCTTTTGGCGGCTCTTGATGATAAGGAGAAGGGGGATAAGTGAGCGAAAGTAATCGGATTCCAGGCGATCGACAGCACCTGGAACGACTAATTGACGTCTGGGCGCGAGAGGGATCTGGACTCGGACAGAGTCGCTTACGACGTCACGGCTATCGCGGCCATGCTCGACGGGCTGCCTGGAGAAGATGGCAGGGCAAGACTAGTCATTAAGGGTGGCGGGGGACTGCAATTGCGTCTTGGCGCTCGGGCGCGTACGACCAGCGATCTTGATACCGCATTTCGTGGAGATATCATTGAAGCGCGTGATCTTCTTCGGTCCGCGCTTATTAGAGGTTGGTCTGGGTTTGAGGGGGTGCTCTCTGACGAAGTAGAAATCCTTCGCGCTGGCATAACTCCTCCGCCATGGAGGGCAAGGATAAAGTTGGCGTACAAGTCCAAACCCTTTTCGACTGTGGCATTCGAGATGTCGGTAGCTGAAGGTGCGAGCCTAGATTTCCCGGAATATCATAGGGTGGCGATTTCCCTAGCCCCCGTTCAGTTGCCTGATCCTGGGAAGATAGCATTTCTGCCAGCAAGGTATCAGATTGCTCAAAAATTGCATGCATGCACCGAGCCACCCACAGATGATCATCCGAACATTAGAGTCAGGGACCTTTACGACATTCTCTTGATCGCGGAATTAGTTGATCTGGAGGAGTATCCGGCTCTGTCGGCTGCTTGTAGGGAGATTTTTGAACTCCGAGGTAGGCACTCCTGGCCACCGGTACTTTCAGAGCAGCCGTCGTGGCGAGAAACCTGGCGACGTCTTGCAGAGGACGGACAGGTCGGGTTGACATTTGACCAGGCATTTGCTGATGTCGTTGATTTGATCGGGAGAATCGAGACGGCCTAGGCTTACCCAACTTGCCGGTGCGAGAACACAACTACAACTATAAATATGACGGGGACGGCATTTCCGACTTGTTCTTACCTGAATGTGGG
>DAHVOF010000120.1 GCA_027318945.1 Actinomycetota bacterium
CCGATCTCTGCGAATCAACTCGTCACGCTTTCCGGGTGCATTCGTAATTCCCGGCAGAATTCAGGACGAAATAGCGAACCTCCCGCACCCCGACGCAGTATTTGTGGGAGGAGGAGGAGTTGAGATACTTTCAGCGGTAAAGGCCACGGTCACCAAACCCACTTTTGTGCTGGCCAGCTTTGCGGGAATCAACAAAGTTTCCCAGGCCGCCGATCTGCTCGGAAACATGATGGAGATTATGCTTCCAGTTGGAAAGCGCCTGCCGGATGGATCTTGGCGTCTTGAAAGCGAAAATCCTATTTTCATCAGCTGGGGCTTATTAGGTTGAGTATCAACATTGAAAACCCAAAAGCCATAGCTCTTAACGAGCGTGGCGCTAGAACGGCAGTCGCGCTAGGGTTGCAGGTCACGATCGGGAAACCAGCCGAGTTTCTTGATGAACACTGGACAAGCGGGCAACCGCTGGTGCTCGTAATGGCGCTTCCGATCGTTGTTAGGCTTCTCGCCCGCAGGACTCTGCTGAAATCGGAGGATCCCGTCATCGTGGTAGTTGACGAGTCGGGCCAGTTCATCATTTCGGTGCTGGGAGGGCACAAAGGTGCCAATCGCCTGGCCTCGGAACTCGCTAAGCGGGGAGGAGGTGCCGCTGTAATTACGACACCGTCTGATTATTCGTCCGTGGCAGCAATTGATGGCCTAACCGGTTTCATTGCCCAAGGCGATATAGCCAAACTCATCGAATCCATGTTAGAAGGCGCCACTCCTGCGATCCGAAAAGATATTGCGTGGCCATCGCCCATCAAATTCAGTCATGGAGACGGACCTGCGAAAATTGTCATCTCTGACCGTATTTCAGCCCTGGAGAGTTCGGCGTCACTATCGGTACAGCTGATTCCCCCAAGCCTTGTGGTGGGAGTTGGATGCTCTAGCGAAGCTTCGGTTGAGGACGTTTCAAACCTGATCAGCATGGCGTGTCTTAAGCACGACCTTGACCCCAGGGCCATCTCACTTATGGCAACCGTGGACACGCGCGCCAGCCATCCTTCGTTGCGCGGTCAAAATATTCCGCTGTTATCATTTCGCTCTGAGGAGCTAGCAGCTGTAGCCGCACCAAATCCATCAGATGAGGTCAACTTCTATGTGGGGACACCGTCCGTGTGCGAAGCCGCTGCGTTGCTCGCGTCCGGATCTAGCGAGCTGCTCGTCCCGAAAACGAAAAATGCCGTCGCTACGGTAGCTATTGCCCGCCGCCAAGCACGGGGGCACCTCCGACTCGTGGGTCTCGGGCCCGGAACGCCTATGCTAAGGACGCCAGCGGCGGTGCAGGCGCTGGCCAATTCCGAAATCGTGATCGGATATAGCCCATATGTAGACCAGTGCCAAGAGCTCCTCTCGTCTCACCAGCTTGTTATAAGGTCGCCCATCGGCGAGGAAAGCGAAAGAGCCGGCAGAGCTATTCGATACGCGCTGGAAGGAAGACCGGTAGCGCTCGTCTGCTCTGGGGATCCAGAAGTGTACGCCATGGCTTCGATCTCCTTAGAGAAGTTGGAAGCTCTCCACGAAAAACTGCAAACTTCTCCTTATCCTGGTTTGATCGATCTTTCCGTCGTGCCAGGCATTACAGCCGGTCTCGGAGGGGGCGCCCTTCTAGGAGCACCTTTAGGCCATGACCATGCATATATCTCCCTATCAGACCTTTTAACACCCTGGCGAACGGTCGAAAAACGCCTGCGGGCCTTCGGAGAAGCAGATGTCGTCACCGTTATCTATAATCCTAAATCGCAGGGACGGAAATGGCAGTTGCCTAGGGCAATCGAGATCCTGGCATCCTACCGGCCGAGCTCGACGCCGGTTGCAATTGTCAAGAACGTAGGTAGGGCTGGGCAGCAGAAGAAAATATATACCATCGCTGACTTTGATTCCGCTGACGCAGACATGACCTCCTTGGTGATTGTCGGCTCCGCCACGACAAGACGATTCGGCGATTACATTTTGACGCCTCGTGGCTACGAGATCTAACCATGACGACGGCCGGTGCAGCTTCCAGCGCAAAACTGTTCATAAGCGACGTATGCACCGCCTGCGGAAACTGCCTTGCCACTTGTCATAGCCATTCCCTTAAAAAGGCGCCCCGAAAACCGAGAGTTGTCGATTCCAGATGCGACCTCTGTTATGCCTGCATAGAAGTTTGCCCACGAGATGCAATTAGCGAGGTACCGAGATGATCCACCCCATCGAACAGAGAAGCTACGAAATTCTCTCCTCGGAATTTGATTTTTCCAACTTCGGAGAGTTTGAACAGGCAGTCTTGAAGCGCGTAATCCACGCGACTGCCGATTTCGAGCTGGCGGCATCTATCCACATAGCGGCAAATGCAATCGAAGGTGGGATCAGTGCAGTCGAGAATCGTCACCCGGTAATTTGCGACGTTGAGATGGTTCGGGCGGGAATTACGTCGTATCCAACATTGTGCTTTTTGAAGAACACGGTACCAAGCGAATCAGGACTGCCAACGCGCAGCTACACTGCCATGATCGCTGCAGCAAACAACTATCCGCGGGAGGCGGTATTTGTTGTGGGATGTGCGCCCACCGCCCTCGAAGCACTGGTTGAGTTATCTGCAACGGACTGGTTCCATCCCGCACTGATCATAGGTCTGCCAGTCGGATTCGTTGGAGCAAGCGAGTCAAAGGAGCGCTTGCTATCAACTCGTTTACCTTTCATCACCAATGAAGGCCGCAAGGGCGGGTCACCTGCCGCCAGCGCCGTCTTCAATGCGATTGTTCGGCTGGCAGGAGAATCCTACCATGAGCACTGATCAGCGCCCACTCATCGTAGTGGTGGGGCACGGCACCGTTTCCCAGGATGGCACAGACCAGTTCCTGTCGGTCGTAAGCCAATTGCAAACTAAGGTCAGCGTTCCGGTAAGCCATGGATTTATCGAATCAGCATATCCTGATGCACGTTCGGCGATTTCACAATCTGTGGCACTCTACCAGCCAACCGATGTCGTAGTGTTGCCCCTCTTACTTCTTCCCGCGGGGCACGTGAAAAATGACGTGCCTGCCGCCGTGGCGGCAGCAAGGACAGATTTTCCAACAGTGCGGTTCACCTATGCCCGCGACCTATCGGTAGCAGAACCGCTTCTGAGCATTATCGAAGAACGCTCTCACAACCCCTTCGATCACCTGTCCAGCCCCTTCAACATGACGGGAGCGCCAGACTTCACTCTTCTGGTGGGACGGGGGTCAAGCGATCGAGACGCTAATTCGGACCTGTACAAGATTGCACGCCTTCTGACCGAGCGCCAAACGCTTGGAAAGGTTGAACCAGCTTTCATTTCCCTTGCCCTCCCCTCTGTGCCGGAAGCCTTAGACAATCTGAAAAGACTCGGCGCGACGGGGATCGCTATAGCGCCATACTTTCTCTTTACCGGAGTCTTGCTCGACCGGATTTATTCCCAAGCTCGTAAATGGCATGCCGGCAATCCAGAAATCCCCCTCTGGCTTGCACGCGAAATCGGAGCCGATCCGAGACTGGTAGACCTTCTCGCCGTCAGATATTCCGAAGCAGGACTGCCGCTCCAATTCAGGAATTGCGACACATGTGTGTACCGCTCCGAAGCGTTGGGGTACCGCCAATAAGCGACAGATGCCCTGGTCCTGAGGCTCCGATCCAACCTCATCGTTTTCGTTCATCTCTAACCTGAACTTACCCTTGCAAAACAAGACTATCATGCTTCTGACCTCGATAAATGGGGCAGTTTAGCTTGGTGGCTGCTTTATCTTTGGCGGATTGAGAGACAACCTTTTTTACAACCGGTGACAGGGGAGCTGGTGGTTCAGTGTCTCTAAAGGTAATTGGCGCCAGCTTCTCTCTTGCCAAATGCAGTAGATGGGCGCTGAGCATACAGAGAAAGACGTGGGCCCGTACCCTGTTCTCGATATAGTGCCTGACCGGACGGACATTTACGTCGATGCTCTTGAGCGAACGAAATA
>DAHVOF010000136.1 GCA_027318945.1 Actinomycetota bacterium
TCCGAACAGCTCAAGCCCTTCTCGGGCCGATTGGAGACCTATTCTTCCATCAGATTTAACCTCAACAAAATCCCTGACCCTTCGGAGGAGACGATTAGCAAGACGAGGCGTTCCACGCGAACGGGACGCGATCTCTCTGGCACCCTCATTGTCTGTGTCAACTCCAAGAATGCGGCTCGATCTCAACACGATCTCTTTGAGCTCGTCGACCTTGTAGTAGTCGAGTCGCGCCACGAAACCAAACCTGTCTCGAAGCGGACCCGTAATCATCCCCGTGCGAGTAGTAGCGCCCACAAGGGTAAATTCATGAAGGTCAAGCCTTATGGATCTCGCAGTTGGTCCCTCACCGATCACGATATCAAGTTTGAAGTCCTCCATAGCAGGATAAAGAATCTCTGCCACTGCCGTCGAAAGCCGGTGAATCTCATCAATGAATAGAACGTCACCGCTGTGTAGCGATGTGAGAATCGCTGCAAGATCACCACCTCGTACAAGCGCCGGACCGGAAGTCACTCTAAATCCCGTTCCCATTTCGTGCGCGACAATGGATGCAAGCGAGGTCTTTCCGAGACCTGGAGGACCAGAAAAAAGAAAGTGATCAGCTGCATGTCCCCTCCGCCTTGCAGCTTCCAGAACAATTTCCAGGTGGCTCTTTAGATCCTCTTGACCAACAAACTCTCCCAGTGACGTCGGACGCAACGAACCCTCTATTATGGCGTCGCTTTCCAATGGTTCGGGACTTACGTTCCTCTTCGCAGTGATCTGTGCGTCGACCTGTCCAGTCTTCGAATTTGAAAACACTTCTTTCCTCGGACTCACGCAGACAGCTCCTTCAGGCAAAATTTCACCATATCTTCAAGAGGGAGTTCACTAGGCACCCTTTCGATAACCCCACGTATCTGATCATGAGAATATCCGAGTGATAGCAGTGCCAACCTTAGGTCCGCAGTAGCATCGGCATCACGTGGGGATTTCGATCCCGTGAAACGCTCTTCTACGCCCAGCTGCGCTAGCCTTCCCTGCATCTCCACTATAAGCCTAAGGGCAGTCTTGGGACCTACTCCGGGAACCCTCTTCAACATGGCCTGGTCATTCGTCGCAATTGCATGTGCCAAGTCCGCACGTGGAACTGCCGATAGGATCCCCAAGGCCAGTGCTGGCCCAACACCCTGCGCCATCCTCAACGCTTCAAACCACGCCTTATCCTGTGACGTCTCGAAGCCATACAGGGTAATAGCGTCCTCCCTGACCGACATTGACACTGCAAGCTTCAGCACTTCACCGACATTAATTCGGGAAAGCAAATCCGTAGGAACGTATACCAGATAGCCGACTCCGCCTACGTCAACGATAAGCGAATTCGGCGGAGTCAACTGATCTACTACACCTCTGAGCGAGCCAATCATCTGCTCTCCGCTTTCATCGCGCTGTTCGCGGCGCCGATAAACGCATGGTTTGCCAGATGGCAAAATGCTAGCCCAAGAGCATCCGCAACATCTGGAGGACTAGGAACCTTATCAAGCTTTGCCAATATCTGTACCATGCGTTGGACCTGCACCTTCTCGGCTGAACCGTATCCCGCAACCGCCAGCTTGACCTCGCTTGCAGAGTATTCAACAATCTCACAACCCGCGTCAAATGCGGCCAAAAGGACAACCCCTGACGCCTGACCGACCGACATTGCGGTTTTTGCGTTGCTGCGAAAAAGTATCCTTTCAATTGCGATTACGTCAGGTTTCAGTTCAGCTAGAAGCTCTCGTACATCGTGGAGAAGTATGGAAAGTCGCTCTGCGACTGGCAGTTCTTTCGGCGTCGTGATCAAGCCAGCTGAAACAACTTCGACAGAACGACCACCTTGCCTCACGGCGCCATACCCACAACGTGATAATCCTGGATCGATTCCGAGCACGAACATTTGTTCGATATTATCTCAATCCAAGGTCATAAGAAGGCACTTTATGCAAAAATCACCCTGCCTGTTCAATCGCCTCAATCAACGCAGAGGTCGGGTAAAAAGACAGGCCAGCAGTAGTCCTTTTCACGAAAGTAATGATGCCTGCGCGATCAATAACAAAGACGGATCTTCGGTAGAAACCCATGGGGCCGAGAACGCCATACGCCTTTGCAACAACCTTGTCCTCGTCGGATAGCAACGGCAGCCCGATCGCCTGCTCTTCAACAAACCGCTGGTGTGACTCCATTCCTTGCGGCGAAATGCCCAGCACAGAAGCACCCAGTGACTCGAAGCTCGCCGAATCGATGGTATACGAACGAAGCTGCGTAGTACAGATCGGCGAATTGTCGGCGGGATAAAAAGCAAGGACGACCACGGATCCCCTGTACTCGTCAAGCGAATAGCTTCCTTTGGGCACTCCCGGCAATGTAAACCCAGGAGCCTTGTCTCCGCTTGCAACTTGATAATCCATCGGTTATACGCTCGCAGCTTCAAGGATGCTGTCTGGAATATCGAAATTGGAATATACGTTCTGAACGTCGTCATTCTCTTCTAAAGCATCCATCAGCTTCAGAACCCTCCGCGCCTCAGCCTCATCGGATATTTCGATCGTTGAATTCGCAAGCATTACGAGTTCTGCACCAGAAACCCCGAAACCGGCTTCTTCGATCCGCGAACGCACAATCGCCAGGTCACTTGGTGCGCATACAACCTGCCATTGATCACTGAGATCCTGCACGTCCTCCGCCCCGGCTTCCAAAGCCTCAAGTGTAAGGGACTCTTCGTCAGAAATGCGGTCAACTGCAAGCACCCCTTTCCGCTCGAACTGCCAGGACACTGCGCCGGGTTCCGCCATTGAACCCCCGCTTTTCGAAAATACGCTTCGGACGTCCGCTCCAGTCCGGTTCCGGTTGTCAGTAAGGCACTCGACGATCACCGCAATTCCTCCGGGGCCGTATCCTTCATAGTTAATCGCCTCATACCTGACGCCTTCGAGCTCACCTGTGCCACGCTTTATTGCGCGCTCGATAGTATCCAGCGGTACCGATGCTTCGCGTGCCTTCGTAAACATAGTGCGGAGAGTAGCATTCGAATTGATATCTCCGCCTCCCTCTCGAGCCGCTACTTCCACCTGTCTAATCAATTTCGCAAAAAGCTTCCCGCGGGCTTTGTCCTGAGCCCCTTTCTTATGCTTGATAGTTGCCCACTTTGAGTGACCAGACATCCGGATATCTCCCTCTAAATTTACAACAGTCTCAGAAAAAGCTGGTGGAGCCTATCCTCACCAACTAGTTCCGGGTGGAATGAAGATACGATCACCTTTTCCTGCCTACAGACTACCGGAACCGATCTCTCGGACGAATCGGCGAAATTGTATAGGACGCGTGCAAGTACCTCAACATCTTCTGCCACTTTTACAACCACCGGTGCTCGTATAAAAACTGCTTTCATGGGACCCCCTTTAATACCGGACACATTGAGCTCGGTCTCAAAAGAGGCAACCTGTCGACCAAAGCCGTTTCGCCTGACTGCAATGTCGATAGCATCAAGTGTCACCTGATCTGGCCTGCCATCGGTGACCGACTTCGCCATGAGTATCATCCCGGCACACGTTCCAAGAGCGGGCATTCCATTTCGAAGCAAATCGTTTAGCGGTGCGTACAGTCCTGAAGACTTTAGAAGCATCGACATCGTCGTCGATTCACCACCGGGAATAACAATCCCGTCGACATCAAGATCAGCAGGTGTCTTCACCAATACCGTCTCCACTGAAAGCCTACGCAACGTGTCAGCGTGATTAAGAAAATCACCCTGAAGGGCCAATACCCCTACTCTCATAACGCTGCCATCAGGAACTTGACGCACTTACCAACCGCGGTCAGAGAGCCTCACCTCTAGGTTATCCATCTCTATTCCGACCATGGGAACTCCAAGATTTCTCGAGACATTGACCAAGATCCCGGGCTCCCGGAAATGAGCCGTAGCCTCAACTATCGCCCGAGCCCTTTTTGGGGGATCAGAACTCTTAAAGATTCCTGAACCTACGAATACTGCCTCCGCCCCTAGCTGCATTACCAATGACGCGTCTGCCGGTGTCGCCAAGCCGCCCGCACAGAACAGTGGAACCGGAAGCGTGCCTACCTCCGCAACCTCGCGCACCAAATCGACGGGCGCCTGCAGTGTTTTCGCCCAAGCGTAAATCTCGGCTGAATCAGCCTGCGTAAGTTTGCGTATGTCACCAACTATTGACCGAAGGTGCCGGACTGCTTCCACAACATTCCCGGTTCCAGCCTCCCCCTTCGAGCGGATCATCGCCGCCCCTTCCGAAATTCTTCGCAGAGCCTCGCCAAGATTGGTCGCCCCACATACAAAAGGAACCGTAAATTTCCATTTATCAATATGATGAGCCTCATCAGCTGGAGTGAGTACTTCTGACTCATCTATATAATCAACTTGCAGTTCCTGGAGAATCTGGGCCTCGGCAAAATGGCCGATCCTCGCCTTTGCCATTACAGGAATTGTGACGGCTTTCTGAATCCCTTCTATCAAGACCGGATCGCTCATGCGTGCCACGCCGCCATCTCGCCTGATATCCGCCGGGACACGTTCCAATGCCATCACCGCGACAGCGCCAGCATCTTCGGCAATTTTAGCCTGCTCGGCGTTGACAACATCCATGATCACACCACCTCTTAGCATTTCCGCAAGTCCGCGCTTTACGGAATATCCTCCGGTGGTCTTGGCTGAATTTTCACTTTTATCCACGATGTTTTCCACACCTCCAATTCTAATTTGCATTACCGGCTGTCAAGACTAACGCGCGCTAGGATCCAGAGGTTGGGGTACCTATAGGTGCAAATTCCACCCAAGTCCTCCCCGGAGCAAATTTCACCGGTTTCCCAGCTGCATCAGCGAAAGTAGTAACGGCGTGTTCCGATGTCTTTGACCAAGTCCCGGTCGCTTCCTCCCCGCCCGACAGAAAGATCGCATTTCCGCTACCCACTGAATGCGCCTGGGGAACCGGATTACCGGCAGGATCTACAAAGCCAGTATTCGTATAACTTACGAACTCAATAATTACGTTCGTAGCATTCTCGGGCAACCCTTGAGGATTTTTCTGCAACACGCCATTCGTGGTACGAGTCCAAAATGCCCCTGAAGGATCCCACGTCCAATCCGCATTGGCGTTTCCGGATATGTCCACATTGAAGCTTGTTATCGGCTGCGCGCCCGCTGCAGCGAATGCCGATCCCGTCTTCCGGAAATCGAATAGCTTTGGTGGAAGCTATGCCTTCAACCCCG
>DAHVOF010000079.1 GCA_027318945.1 Actinomycetota bacterium
TCTTTTCAAGGGCTTCATAGGTCCTATGGGCATGAGGGAGCAAGGGGTGAAGGTCCTTGCCGATTACTCGATACTTGAGCGGGCGAGCTGGTTCACTGGGGCTAACCTGGAGGGGTTTCATGTCTCCGATGCTGCTTTGAACAGGGATTTCACGATAGATGATCTCGGTTCCTACGTTGTTGTTGCTGAAGGCGATCCCTGTCCCAGCTGTGCAATGCCGCTTTCGCTTGTCCGCTCGGTTGAAGTCGGTCACACATTTCAACTTGGCTTGACTTACTCAAACAAGATTCCGTACGCCAGATTCAAAGCTGAGGACGGAACCGATCAGAAATACTGGATGGGTTGTTACGGAATCGGAATGAGCAGGCTTCCGGCAGTGTTGGCAGAACAATTTCACGATGAAGGCGGTTTGCGCTGGCCGAGGAGCATAGCACCTTACCAGGTCGAGGTACTGACAATTACTCCCGGTCGGGCCCCTGAAACCGTTGCATTTGCCGATGGCGTCTACAACGATCTCCAGTCCCTTGGGGTTGATGTGCTGTACGACGACCGGGATCTGGGCGCAGGGGTGAAATTTGCGGACGCAGACCTTATCGGCGTGCCGACCATAGTCACAATTGGACAGAGAGGGCTGGCTAACGGCGTCGTGGAGGTAAAGGACAGAATGACTGGGGAGCGAATCGAGGTAACGATTCCTGACCTTATGGGCTACCTGTCTGAACTGCGATAGCGTTGAGTGGGTTTTTATGCCTCGATAATGGACGTTGTGCGGTAATTCCTACTTACAAAGTGAAACATTTGGCCTATACTGGTTGGAAGGACTCTTACTAGTCGTTCCAGGCTGGACCCTAGAGTTACAATTCGTATAACGATTATGAAAACGTGGGCATATTGCCCGCGTTTTTGTATCTTCAGAACGTTGGGATTTTTGAGGAGGTGGTTTGTGGCACATGGAATTGAGAGCCGGTTGCGTGAGCTGGCGCAGGAGCGTCTCGCAGAGCACGGATTAGAGATGCTCGACGTCGAATTGAAGAACGGATCTCTCCGCGTCACTCTCGAAAGCGAGACCTCTCTCGACCTGGACAGGATTGCCGACGCTTCGGTGCTTATTTCGACGCTTATAGACGATTCTGGTGAATTCGATGGAATGGGCAAGTTCAACCTGGAGGTGTCGAGTCCGGGCGTTGAGCGAGTTCTGCGTACTGAGCCGCACTTCAAGCGCTTTGTGGGCACGAAGGTGAGTTTGAAGATGAAGTCGGATTTTACCGGGCCGAGGCGCTTTAGCGGGGTGCTCTTTAAGGTGGGTGATGGACGGATAACCGTTTTGCCGGAAGCTGAAAACGCTTCTTCAGCTTCGGAATTAGACGTGAGGATCGAAGATATCGAGAGAGCTCGCACCGTGTTCGAGTGGGGGGCTCAGAAACCATCGGGAGCGTCGAGTGCGAGACGCGGTTCCCGGCCGGCAGGCAAAGCAATTTTGGCAAACAAGGTAGCGAAAGACTGAGAGACGAGATGGCCAAGACCAATTTTGACTTTTTAGAGGCATTGCAGATGATTGCCAATGAGAAAGGCATTGCTGTCGATACCCTATTGGACTCCCTGGCTAACGCATTGGTGGCTGCTTACAAGAGAAGGCCTGGTGCAGCAGAGGAAGCTGTGGTGACAATCGAACCGGATACGGGGGAGATCCGTGTGTTCGGTCAGGAACTAGATGAAGAAGGAAATGTGATCAGGGAGTGGGATGACACTCCAAAGGATTTTGGGCGGATAGCGGCACAAACCGCGAAGCAGGTGATGCTCCAACGGATTCGGGAGGCCGAGCGAGATCTCAAGTACGAGGAGTACGTGGGACGGGAGGGCGATATAGTTACCGGGATCATCCAACAGAGCGATAATCGATACACTCTTTTGGATCTTGGGAAAGTGGAGGCGCTCCTTCCCCAGCAGGAGCAGGTGCCTTTCGAGCGCTACGAGCATGGAGCGCGTGTTAAGGCATACATAGTTGAGGTTCGCAAGACGAGCAAAGGTCCGCAGATAGTAGTGTCACGTACCCATCCGGGCCTGATCAAGAGGCTTTTCGAACTCGAAGTTCCCGAGATAAACTCCGGCATCGTAGAGATAAAAGCAGCGGCTCGAGAACCCGGTCACCGCACCAAGATAGCCGTATGGTCCAACGACCCCAATGTTGATCCCGTTGGCGCCTGTGTGGGAGCGAGAGGCGCCAGGGTTCGCATGATCACTAACGAACTGCGAGGCGAAAAGGTCGACATTGTGCCTTTCTCCGAGGACCCCGCCGAGTTTGTCCAGCGAGCCCTCCAGCCCGCGAAGGTGAAAGAGGTCAGGCTGGATCCGGAGAGTGGTGCTGCGACAGTAATAGTCGACGACTACCAGCTCTCCTTGGCAATAGGTAAAGAGGGCCAGAATGCTCGGCTTGCGGCGCGGCTCACGGGTTGGAGAATCGACATAAAGTCGGAGAGCGAGATCGATGCCGAGGAGGGTGGCTATATCCAGGAATGGGCCGAAGGCGAGTGGATCGACAATGGCTCCGGCGAGCTAATCTGGCATCCAGCTGAAGGCGGAGAGGAGATATCGGCGTCAGATTACGGGGCTGATCGACAACAAGAACAGGAGTAGATGCTCTCAAGCTATGCCTGAGCGTACATGCGTTGGGTGCCGGAAGAAACTGCCATCCCAGGGGATGGTCAGGATATGCCTAGATGGGAACGGGCGCTTGTACTCGTCGGTAGCCTCCCGGGGCCGGGGAGCGTGGATATGCAAGAATCATGCTTGTTTCGCGGCTGCGGTGGTAAAGGGAAGAATCGAGCGAGTTTTCAAGGTACGGACGGTTCCGGATGTGCAAACGCAATTATCACGCCTATGTGAGTTGCTGGGCTTCTAGGATAGATGTTCGGTGGATGAGGCTATCGGCATCCAGATAGGCAGCCGTCCGGAGAAAAGTTTTTGTAGTTGCGATCTTCGGAGGGGTGTTTAAAAGATTTGTGGCGCGTGGCCAAGGAGAGGACTGAGTTAGCAGTTGGCTAAGAGAATAAGGGTTTATGAGCTAGCGAAGGAGCTGGGACTAACCAACAAAGAGGCTTTAGATCTTTGCGTATCGCTCGGGATTGGCGTGAAGAGCCACTCTTCCAGCATTGAGGATGCACAAGCTGATAGGGCGCGAAGGAAAGCCGAGCGTGAAGGGATGGTCCGAGCGGAGCAGCCTCAAGAAGAACCTGTGACGCCCCCGAGAAGGCACGAATCATCAAGCGCACCAGAACATAAAGCGCCACAGAAGGCTCCGGATATGCCGGCCACACAAGTGGCAGCAGCTTCTGTGCAGCATTCAACTCAACGTGTAGCCCAGGAGAGGCCAAGTGTTGGCACGTCTGCTGCGCGACGGGAGGATTCTACGTCTGCACAGACCAGGCCGTTTCGCGGGGGAAGCCAGCCCGGGGCAACTCAGGATCAGGATCACCCAAGTCCTAGGTCTAGCCAGCGGTCCGGCGGCACTCATATAGAAAGGGACCGGCCTGACCGGAATCCTGGAAGTGATCGTAGCTCCGAAGCTAAGCAATTCCATAGTTCTTCGGGTTCGGCTTCAGCCAGCGGCCCGGCGTCAGCCCGTGGCGAAGGGTCCCGCATGGCGCGGCCGCCGATGTCAGCCAGCGGTCGCCCAATTCCTCCTCCACCTGGTGGTCCGCCACGTTCGCTTTCTGGCCGTCCGATTCCCCCACCTCCCGGGGGAGCTGGTAGGGCGGCACAACCGCGCCAGCAGTCTGAAGGAGAGAGGTCCCGCGCTCCGCAAATGCGTGGCCAGTCAGGCCAGCAGCGCGAATCCTCACCACGCCAAGATCGCGGCCAAGGGAATGGGCGTCCTAGCAACTTTCCGCCACGGCAGCCTGGTGCTCACCGGCCAGGCAGCGGGAGTCCGCGGCCGGGCCAGGGAGCCGCTCAGGGTTCCAGATCCGGGCAGCCTGGCTCAGATCGTGCCTTTCCGCCAAGACCAGGTACAGGATTTCCTCACCGTCAAGGCGGGGCTGGAGGTGCTGGGGCCGGAAGAGTCGGCAGTCCTGGTCCTCAGGCTGGATCGTCTGGGCCGCCTCGTCAGGGCGGCGGTGGGTATTCGGCTAGGGGTAGTGCCAACGTTCCGCCACCGCCAGTGCCCGCCCGAGGAGTACCGGGACGTGGACGGCCTGCCCAGAAACAGTCGAAGAAGCGTCGGCGACGCAATGTCGAAGAGTTGGAGCCCACTCAGCTAACCACGTATGTTGCATCCAGCGCTCCCATCCCCATTGGAGAAGTGATCATAGAGCGGGGTAGTTCGGCTCAGGAAGTAGGTCCGAAGCTCAATAGAACCTCTGGTGATGTCGTGCGGTTCTTGTTTCTTCAAGGCGAAGCCGTTACGGCAACTCAGTCGCTCTCTGATGACATGATCGAGCTGTTCGCCGCCGAACTTGGAGCAACTGTGAAGCTGGTTGACGCTGGGCAGGAGCAGGAGGCTGAGCTCCAGGCTAGGTACTTCGATGACTCCGAAGAGGACGCTAAGTACGAAATGGAATTACGGCCACCTATCGTAACGGTAATGGGCCACGTAGACCATGGGAAAACTAAGCTTTTGGACCGCATAAGGGAATCCAACGTTGTTGCTGGCGAGGCCGGTGGAATTACCCAGCACATCGGTGCGTATCAGGCTGAAGTCCATGGAAGGTATGTAACCTTCATAGACACTCCTGGTCACGAAGCATTTACGGCGATGCGGGCTCGAGGTGCTCAGGTCACAGACATTGTTGTTCTGGTGGTTGCAGCCGACGACGGAGTAATGCCCCAGACGGTAGAAGCGATAAATCACGCAAAAGCGGCCGGGGTTCCAATTGTCGTGGCGATTAACAAGATCGATCGAGATAACGCCGATCCAGTTCGTGTTCAGCAGCAGCTTTCGGAGCTTGGTCTCGTTCCGGAGGCTTGGGGCGGCGACACGATAATGTGCGAAATCTCTGCGCTGCAAAATTTTGGGATTACTGAACTATTGGAGCATTTGGCTGTGCTTGCCGAGGTAATGGAGCTTTCTTCGACACCGATGGGCAAGGCTCGGGGAGTTGTTCTCGAGGCCAACCTTGACGTGGGCCGAGGGCCGGTAGCGACGGTGATCGTACTGAGAGGGACTCTGAAGGTTGGCGACTCAATAGTTGCCGGACCTGCATGGGGACGAGTTAAAGCTCTTATAGATTCAACGGGAAGGCCCTTGAAGGAGGCCGGCCCATCGGTTCCGGTGCAGGTGCTAGGTTTTTCGGAGGTCCCTTCGGCAGGGGACGATTTCAGGGAGACGGGCGATCTCTCTACAGCGAGGATAATTGGCGAAGCAAGGGCTCAGAGAATCAGGATGGCCGGCTATGTCAGCTTGGCTTCGGCGGCACCCGGTGCAAAGCTGGAAGATCTGTTCGAACAGATCCAGCGCGGTGAGACTGCCACGCTGAACTTGATTCTGAAAGCAGATGTCCAGGGCTCGCTCGAAGCTATCGCGGAGTCGCTTCGGAAGCTGGAGCGACCTGAAGTCAAGTTGGCATTTATTCACAGGGCTGTCGGAGGGATTACCGAAAACGACGTTGCGCTGGCTACGGCTTCCAATGCCACCATTATCGGGTTCAATGTTCGTCCAGATAGGCGTGCGAGAGATCTAGCCGAGGCGAACGATGTGGAGATTCGAACGTACGAGATTATTTATAAAGTGATTGAGGATATCGAATCCGCAATGGTCGGAATGCTTGCACCTGAATTCGAAGAGGTAGTTACCGGAGATGCCGAGGTGAGAGAGGTCTTTCGGGTTCCACGCGTCGGGGCTGTTGCTGGATGCTATGTGCGCAGCGGGGCGATCACAAGGGGATCCAAGGTCAGATTTCTTCGAGATGGTGTGGTCATTTGGAAAGGTACCATTACCTCTTTGAGGCGTTTCAAAGAGGATGCGAGAGAAGTCCAGTCTGGCTTCGAGTGCGGAATAGGGCTTTCTGACTTTCAAGATTTGCGAACTGGCGACGTAATTGAGACATTCGAGGATCGAGAGATCCCGCGGTCATAGGTTAGCTCGGCGATCGTTCTCTTTTGGAAGGAAGTTGTTGGTGATGCCGATCTCCCGACGCAGTAGTGCTCGCAATGCACCTAAATATCCTCGCGTGGCGAGAGTGAACCAGTTGCTTCAGGAGGTAATTGCCGAAGCAATAGAGGAGTACTCCCAGGATGATTCCAGACTTGAATTGACTACGGTTACTTCGGTTGAAACTGAGCCAAACTTTTCGACGGCCACGGTATGGATATCGAACCTGACCAGCGAGAGTGCCGACGCGCTGGAAGAGTATCGAAGAAGGATTCAAAGAGCAGTCGCTTCGCAGGTTCGGATGAAGCGCACACCTCAACTTCGGTTCGCCCAGGACCAAGGTGTGGCTTTGGGAGGAAGAATCGACGAGATCTTGCGCCGGCTTTCGTCGGATGAACCCATCGATACCCAAGAGAGCTGAGAGCCGCATGGAAAGGGGAATGGTTCTCGTTGACAAACCAGCTGGAATGACCTCTCATGATGTGGTAGCTCGGTTGAGAAGGATCTACGGGCAGAAGAGGATAGGCCACGCAGGCACTCTCGATCCCGATGCTACTGGGTTGCTTATTGTGGCTATAGGTAACGTTACAAGGCTGCTCGAGCATTTCCAAGGTAAGACCAAGAAATACAGCGGGGACGTTGTTTTTGGGACTGAGACGGACAGCTTTGACTCCACCGGAGCCATTGTGTCGAGGATCGAAGTATCTCACGTGGACACAGATAAGCTCGAGGCGGCTCTGGCCTCCATGAAGGGTGAAGTGATGCAGAAGCCGCCCATCGTATCCGCGCTCAAGGTCAACGGGAAAAGGCTTTACAAGTATCATCGCGATTCGCAGGACGTAGAGATAACGTCGAGGAAGGTGCGCATCGATTCGATCTCGTACTCGATAAGTGATGAGCCGAATGTAATTCGTATCGGGGTGGTGTGCGGTCCCGGCACATATATACGTTCCATCGCGCATGATTTGGGAGAAGCGCTTGGGATCGGTGCCCACTTGACGAATCTTCGACGACTTGAATCCGGGGTTTTTCGGGTAGAAGAGGCGTGGAAGCTTGACGAGATCGGAGCGGATACCGGTATTGAGCCTTTAGCTGCCTTTCAAGAGTTTACGGTCGTAGGAGTTGCAGAACCGATTGCAGCCAGGGCTAGGAGCGGAGCAAGAATTGTTCTGGAGGGCGAGGAACGCAATGAACTGATCCTGTTTGACTCGACCGAGGGTCCGTTCACGGGTTGGCAACAGCTTATCGGTCTGTTCAAACGGGAGTCGGCCGGACTTTATCGGCCGGGCATCGTTCTGCCGACGATCAACTAGTTTCGTCCATAATGAACGTATTTACGGACGCAAACCCGAGTCAATTTCGAAATGGATCGGTTATAACCATCGGCGCTTATGACGGGGTGCATCTTGGCCACCGATACCTGATAGCTCAAACGATCGAGCTTGCCAGACCGATTGGAGCCCGCTCCGTCGTAGTCACCTTCGACCGGCATCCGGCCTCGCTGGTCCGGCCAGATTCTGCCCCACTTTTGTTGAGCGACACCAACCAGAAGCTCGACTGCCTGAGGGAGACTGGAGTCGATGACGTTTGTGTGGTGACCTTTGATGAAAAGAGGGCAAGCGAGAGCGCAACCGATTTTGTCGAGGAATTTCTAGTGGGGAAGCTGAACATGAAGATCGTTGTAGTTGGAAAGGATTTTCATTTCGGTCATAATCGCCAGGGTAATGTAGCGCTTCTGCAAGAGCTTGGTGGCAAGCACGGATTTGAAGTAGTCGGCGCTGCCCTGAAGTCCTCGAGAGAGCAAGGTGCGCTTGTTCTTTCGTCGACACTTATCCGGCATCTTATTGCGGCGGGGGATTTGGAACGCGCGAACGAGTATCTGGGCAGGCTTTACGAACTGAGGGGGCGGGTTGAGCACGGCGATAGCAGGGGCGGAAATGAACTTGGCTATCCCACCGCAAATGTGTCTTTTTCGAATCTGATGGCGACGCCGCCGGACGGGATATATGCCGGATGGGTAATTCTCGAGACCGGTATCCGCTATGTCGCGGCTATCTCCCTCGGGACGCGTCCGACGTTTTATCCGAGCGGAGGTGAGCGGTTGCTTGAGGCCTTCATACTTGAATTGGACGAGAATCTGTACGGCGCGCAAATTCGGGTCCAGTTCGGCAGGAAGATTCGTGACCAGGAGCGCTTCAGCACTTCTGGGGAGCTGCGATCCAAAATTGCCGAGGATATTGCGCGAGTCGAGGCCTTCTGTTCAACTTTTAGCGTGTAAGTGGTGTGAATCCTACTAGTATCTCAATGCTTGAATGCAATGGACGTTATGAGTAGACCCAATGGGGTGCTCTCACATAGGTCTAGAGGACAAAGGTTTTAATGCAAGGTAAGGAAACGATTATTTCCGAGTACCGCCTTCACGAGTCGGACACCGGGTCTCCTGAAGTTCAGATTGCGCTGCTCACGAATCGCATTACTCATTTGACTGAGCATCTGAAAGTTCACAAGGGCGATCACCACACGCGTCACGGGCTGATGAAGCTGATAGGCCATCGCCGGAGATTGTTGGATTATGTACGAGACAGGGACGTCGAGAGGTATCGTTCTCTGATTAGCCGATTGGGTATTCGCAGGTAAGGCGTTGCCGCAGTGACTTAGGCCCACCTCCAACACGGGGAGTGGGCCTCATGACTTTTCGGACCCGTACAATGGGCTAAAGTGAATGCAGGGAATGCACTTGTGTTCCCCGTATTGTTGAAGATGTGCCGGCTTGGCAGAATTTGTAATAGGAGAGTGACGAAGGTACCCAGCTGCCGGTCGCTAGCTCCCAAGGTATTGGTGGTTAGCGACTGGGAACTGCTGAAGTCACCGCAACGGAATAACTAAGGAGACAAATGGCTGAGGCCGTTGTCGTAACGTCCCAGTTGAGCGGGACGGATAGGAGCCTCTCATTCGAGGCTGGAAAGCTTGCTCAGCAGGCGGACGGTGCTGTCGTAGCTCGTTTAGGTGACACCATGGTGTTGGCGACTGCGACGGCTGCGAAGATTGTTAAAGAGGGCATTGATTTTTTTCCATTGACTGTCGACGTCGAAGAGCGCATGTATGCCGTTGGACGCATTCCCGGCTCATTCTTCCGGCGCGAGGGACGTGCCACGGATGCTGCAACCTTGGCGTCAAGGCTCATTGACAGGCCGATCAGGCCTTGTTTCGCGGATGATTTTCGCAACGAGGTACATATTGTTGGTACTATTCTTGGTGCTGACCTGGTAAATCCACATGACATTCTGGCAATCAACGCTGCTTCTGCCGCGTTGATGGTGTCTGGGATCCCATTTCAGGGTCCTATCGGTGCCGTCCGCATCGCCTTTGACAAAGAAGGCCGGTGGATCCCGCATCCAACATATCAGGATGGGGATGCATCGAGTTTCGAGCTCGTCGTCGCGGGAAGGGAAAGCTCTGACGGCTCTGACATAGCCATCATCATGGTTGAAGCGGGTGGAACCGAATCCAGCTGGAACAACTATCAGGAAGGTGCACCGCTCGTCACAGAGTCTGTGATAGCCGACGGTCTCGAGCTTTCAAAGACATGGATTCGAGAGTCAATTGAGTTGCAACGAAGGTTGGTTGCCGAACACGGAGCGAAGCCTCCAATGGAGTATGTTCCGCAGATCGATTATTCCGATGAGATCTTTGAGGCGGTAAGCGATTTAGGTGCTGAGATTCTTGCGCAAGCGAACGCCGTGCCGGGTAAAGCGGACAGAGAGGCAAAGCTGAGCGAAGGATCAGCTTTGATCATGGAAAAGCTTTCGGAAAGATTTGAGGAAAGCGCAGGGCAGATCAAGAACGCAATCAAGGCGCTGAACAAACACCTAGTGAGGAAGCGTATCGTTGATGAGCAGGTGAGGATCGACGGGAGGGATCTCGTCACCATTCGACCGCTTTCATGTGAAGTTGAGTTGATCCCAACAGCTCATGGCACCGGCCTCTTCAATCGAGGTGAAACGCAGGTCCTTACGTTCTGCACGCTTGGAATGCCGAAGATGAACCAGATGCTCGATTCAATCTCTACCGACGAATTCAAGAGATACATTCACCACTACAATTTTCCGCCTTTTTCTACCGGCGAAGTTGGTTTCATGAGGGGGCCCAAGCGGCGGGAGATCGGCCATGGATTGCTCGCAGAGCGAGCACTGCTGCCCGTAATACCTTCTCAGGAGCAGTTCCCGTATACTTTGCGGTTGGTATCTGAGGTGTTGAGCTCCAACGGATCTACATCCATGGCGTCTGTCTGCGGCTCCACTCTTTCACTGATGGATGCAGGGGTCCCGATCAAGGCTCCAGTGGCGGGAATCGCTATGGGTCTCGTATTTGCTGAAGGGAAATACGTTACTCTTACCGACATTCTCGGAGCTGAGGACGCTTTTGGAGACATGGACTTCAAAGTCGCTGGCACTGCTGATTTTGTGACTGCCCTTCAGCTTGATACGAAGATCGACGGTATTCCAGCGGAAGTTCTCGGCAAGGCTCTCCATCAGGCAAAAGATGCTCGGCTCAAGGTTCTTGACGTTATGCTTCAAGTTATTTCAGAGCCGCGCGACGCAGTGAAAGGCAATGCTCCCAAGATTATCAACTTCGAGGTTCCGCTTGACAAGATTGGCGAGATCATCGGTCCAAAGGGTAAGAACATAAACGCGATCCAGCAAGAGACTGGCGCTGAGGTCGGTATCGAAGATGATGGCACCGTGGGGATGGTCACCATCGGCGCAAAGGATCCTGCTTCGGTCGATGAAGCTCGCAGGCGAATTTACGAGATACTGGAACCGCCTAAGGCTGAGCTGGGAGCGACTTATGCCGGAAAGGTCGTTTCTATCGCTAAGTTCGGAGCCTTCGTGAACATTTTGCCTGGGAGGGATGGTTTGCTGCACATCTCGAAGCTCGGCGGAGGCAAGCGGGTCGAGCGGGTTGAAGACTACCTGCAGATGGGCCAGGAATTGTCAGTTCACGTGGACGACATTGACCCAGCTGGGAAGATCTCACTTTCCCTGGTGACGGAAGCTACTCAGCCGGAAGTGTCTAAAAGGCAGGTTGACGCCGATGAATCCAAGGTCGAAGCAGCTCGACATGGCGTCCAGGAAGGCGAGGCAAAGCCTTCCGAGGGGACTTCGATGGTCTCGTTTGAGGCCCATTTCGATGAGGAGCTTAGGTCCCAGTATGGGGATTTGGGTCCGGGACCGTCGCCGACGAGCAGACCAGTTGAGCGTGAAGGTGGTCATGGTAGAGGGCCCAGAAGAAGTGGCCGTCGCGACGGCCGCCGTTAGATTTCTTCGGGATCGTGTCGAGAATAACCAATTTTGACAACGGGTTGCGTATCGTAACCGAAGAGATGCCGCACGCAGCTTCAGTCGCGATCGGTGTTTTTGTGGGCATTGGCTCGAGGGACGAGATGCCCAGTCAGCACGGCATCTGTCATTTCCTTGAGCATCTCGCCTTCAAAGGCACCGGAGAGCTTTCCGCCAAGGAACTTGCCGTTCTGGTGGATTCGTTCGGCGGGGACATGAATGCCTATACCACGAGGGAGATGACTAGCTTCCAGGTCCATCTTCTTGGTGAGGCAGCAAACCTCGGTTCAGAGACGCTGTGCAAGATTCTTACCGCGCCGGCCTTCGATGTCGGTGACGTCGATTCAGAGCGCAGCGTCATCCTGGAAGAGATTGCCATGGCTTATGACGAGGCTTCTGACTACGTGCACGAGCTGCTGGGCGCGGCCGTCTTTGGCGAGCATCCTCTTGGTCGTGAGGTGCTGGGTTCTCGCGAGAGCATTTTAGCGATCGATCGCGCGTCTATCTGGGAGTTTTTTTCCAAGTATTACGGGCCTTCAAACATGGTTGTTTCCGCTGCGGGTGCGCTAAGCCATGAATCCATCGTTGCGCAATTTGAGCCGTTTCTCGGGTCTCTATCGGGGGGGGCATCTTCAACCAGGAGCAGGGCTGTGCTGAATTTTTCCACCCCGGTTGTGGCTGAGCGCGATATCGAACAGGTACACGTTTCTATGGCATTTCCTGGGTTGGGGAGACTAGATGACAGGAAGTGGGTGCTCGCTATTCTTGACCATGTTCTGGGTGGGGGTCTTTCATCCAGGCTTTTCCAGAGGGTCCGAGAGGAAGCAGGCCTGTGCTACTCAATTTACTCTGATCGCGTTGCATACCAAGATACCGGCTACTTCCATGTGTATTTTGCAGCAAGCCCGATGCAGGTTGCGTACGCGTCAAACTTGGTAGATTCTGTTATTGAAGCGTTTGTAGCAGGTGGTATAACTGAGGAAGAGCTGACTGTCGCCAAACGGTACTTGAGATCCCAAATTCTGCTGGCGATGGAGGACACAGTGGCGATAATGTCACAGCTGGGTTCCGTGCTAGTCACGGGCCAGCAGATAAAACCTGTCGAGGAGATTTTGTCTCTGGTGGAACATGTGACGGTGGAAGAAGTTGCTGACCTAGCGGCTGAGATCCTCTCCGGATCAAGGCAGATTTCTGCGGTAGGTCCGGTTCCTTCTGGAATTTTCGGGTAGGTAGCATGATACGAATCGGTGTTTTTGGTGCTGGCGGTCAGATGGGGACAACGGTGTGCAGGGCCGTGGCCGAAGACCCAGAACTCGCATTGGTCGCGGCGATCGACCCGCGACTGTCAGGCATTGACCTTGCCCAGGTTGCGGGGATCAATGGTACTGGCCTGGAGATTAGCGGTTCAAAGGAGTCGCTGGTCTCATCAAAAGCTCAAGTTGCGGTCGATTTTACCTCAGCAGAGAGTGCATTCGAGAATATGTTGTGGTGTGCTAAGCACAACATCCACGGAGTTGTCGGCACCACGGGAATGTCGTCAGCACAGATGGATCAGCTTGAAACCGCCTTTGCCAAGTCAAAAGCAAATTGCATCATCGCGCCGAATTTTGCAATTGGCGCGGTATTGATGATGCGCTTTTCGGAAATGGCTTCGATATTTTTCGACACTACCGACATTATTGAACTCCATCACGATAAGAAGGTCGACGCGCCAAGTGGCACGGCAATGGAGACGGCGCGCCGCGTTGTAGCGTTCAGAAACCCCCATGAGCATCCTTTTGCTCCGGATCTAACTGCCAGGACCGTCCTGGATGGTGCCCGCGGAGGTCGATTTGACCAGGGAGTGCATGTCCATTCGTTGCGAGTTCGAGGAATGGTGGCGCACCAGGAGGTGATTTTCGGGACGCTAGGCCAGACCTTGACCATAAGGCATGATTCTTACGACAGGACTTCGTTCATGCCAGGAGTTCTTCTCTCCATAAAATCAGTTATGTCTTTGACGGGATTAGTGAAGGGAATCGACGTGTTGATCGACGCCAAGCTTGGGTTCGCGCCCAACCGAGAAAGCAATGGCGGTGAGCTGGGATGATCGGATCTGCTTCACCTCGTTTTGGCAGAGTGCTTACCGCAATGGCAACTGCGATGGATCAAAATGGCGGAGTAGATTATGACGGCACCGTGGATTTGGCTAAGTGGCTCGTCGAGAACGGGTCGGATGCTCTGGTGGTCACGGGCACTACAGGGGAAGCGCCGACTCTGACGGACGACGAGAAAGTGTCCCTTTGGGAGGCAGTGTCGAGCTCTGTCAGCGTTCCTGTTATCGCGGGTTCGGGCTCAAATGACACTTTGCATTCGATGCACATGACAAGCAGGGCACAAGAGGTTGGGGTGGCGGGAGTTCTCATCGTGACCCCGTATTACAACAGACCTCCCCAGTCTGGGATCCTGGCCCACTTCGAGGCGGTAGCGAATGAGACGGATCTTCCCGTGCTCATCTACGATATTCCTGTTCGGACTGGTCGAAAAGTGGA
>DAHVOF010000170.1 GCA_027318945.1 Actinomycetota bacterium
GAAGTTGATTCAGAGTGAGAAAGCAAACGACAACCCGAGGACCGCCATGTGTCAGCGTCAATGCCACCTCCGACAAGGTGATCACAGGACGTGATCAGTTACTATGTCGCCTGCATGATCAGCTTGACTGTCGCGCAACAGCAGTCAGCCGGGCGACCTGACGATCGAGGTCTTGTCGCTTGGTCATGTGAAGACACTCGTGCGTAGATTACAGTCCGGGCGCTGTGGGAGGCAATAGCGCCGTCTATGTCCACCAAGATCAGCTTCCCGACTCGGCGAGCCGGAACCGGCAGATTGCCCTCTCGGTACCAGCGATAGGCGGTGTGCATGTTTATGCCAACTCTGTGCGCCCATTCAGACAAGTTCACATCAAGAATACTGGCACATACGTTCACACACTAGATGGCATTATTACGCTAACAGTTAATAGCCCTACTTTATCTTTTCTTAAAAAACTGCAAGGCAAAGCACAGCAAGCCAAGTATTCTGCCAAATTCGCTCCGCTTCATAAAGTGAACTACCTCCGCCTGAAGTCGGAGGCTTCTGTAGATGAAAAGGACAACCCCCCTCAACCTTCATCTTCCCTGTATATCGCGGCGGGAAAAGGCAACACAGCCGATCGTAGCCGCTATCAACCCTATGGCCATCATTGACAAATCGCTTGTGACATTGGGGGGAACCGTAGGAGAAACCGCCATGTGGTGAAACAGAGAGGTATCAAAAAGCCATTTGTTCATCGCCCCTATGCCTCCGATAAATTCCACAAGCAGGGACCAAGCAAAAAGTCCATACCCTACCACCGCAGTCGCTCTAGGCAGCACGCCGTACGTCAAAATTGCTGCCCCGAATATGCACAGCGCGGGAGCGACAACGTTTAGCCCTGCCGCAAAAAGGCTAGCAAAACTGACAGCGTTCGACTCGAAAGCGACTCCAACCCAGGCTGCCGTACCTCCCAATATCCCGAGAGCGAACAAATCTGCTACGGCGATGCCGAGCCTACCCGCGAGCCATCTCGTCCGCGTAACGGGTTGGGATAAAAGCTGCTCCAGCCGACCTTCCGCCTCCTCCAAGCGGATTGCAGCGACCTGGCCCAAAGCGGCGAAAGCTACCATAACAGCCAGAACTATGAATGAAACACCCAGAAAAACCTTTACCCCCGCTCCAGATGCGCCAAGTTTCGCATAGATCCCGTTGAGAGAGGAGTTTGAAAGAGTTTGACCGGCAGTGTAAGCAACATAGCCCAAAAGAAGACCGGTTAAGGTCACGGCACTTCCCCATGTGACCAGTACAGGTCTTAGCGTTCGTATAGCCAACCTGAACGTGCTTTCAAGAAGGGCGAAGTGGGCCATGGCGTGTGACCTGTCTCCCAATATTGCCCCACCCAGATCGCGCCGCGCGGCTAGCACGACGCTTATTCCGCCGACCGCCACAGTGAAGCACAAAACCGGAACTAGAGGCAAAAAATCGGGATAAGTCAGCGGTTTAAATTCCTCGACCCACCCCAGAGGGGAGACCCATATCAACCAGTGCAGCCCTGTACCAGAATCTGCCACCATACGTATCGCGTAACTCGCGCCCAGAATCCATCCGGCGTACGTGGCGGCCTGACGCCGCGAAGCACCGATCTGGGAGGTGAGTGCTCCGACTGCCATGAACATAAGCGCCGTCGACACTAACGTCAACGCGAAAAAAAGTGCAGAACCGGCCGAAACATGGAACTGAGGAGCCCTGCCTGATCCCACCGTTATCGCCGCTGTGACGAGCCACGCAGCAAACACAGCTCCAGTGAAGCCGAGGAGCGATTCGGCAGTTGCATTCCGCCGCGTGGTTCGTCCGGCCAGAAGGAGCTCCCACGCACCGCTGTCCTCGCCACCGCGCAATAGCTTCGTGCTGGTCGAGATTCCCCAAACCCCGCCGATAATGGCAATCGTCAGCCAGATGTGGAACGCCGTGTAACCAGTAACCGTGTTAATCTTCAGGCCGGGGCCAAATAGCGCGCTCGTGGATACATTGGCCCCAAAGGCGGCAGCAAGTTTATTTTTGTCGGCTTGAGTACCGTAGACACTTGCATACGAGAACGCCGAAGACGCCACAAACACGCCAAAAACCGTTCCCCATAGCAAACCTGAAGAAATCGATCGCCGAAACATGTGGCGAGCAATTACAAAATCCCAAACCGATCGATCACTTTTAGCCGATCGAACGGTCTCAGCTTGCAACACCCTCATCCTCTCCGACCGGCTCCGATTCGCCATAAAGCGACAGGAACAGCTCTTCGAGCGAAGGCTCGCGACTGATAATCCCTGTCACGTTGTATCTCCCCAACAGCTCCAACAGCTCTTTGACAGATCCGGACAGATGGAAAATCAGCTTGTGTCCCTCCACCCGCGACAAAGAGACGCCGGATAAGCCTGATAAATCGGGCGGCTCATCTTCAAATGTCACCTCTATCGTCAACGCCGAGAGATGCCTCATCTGCGACAAAGTGCCTATTTCTATCAGATGGCCCTCACGTAGGATCCCCATGCGATCGCAAAGTGCCTCCACCTCGCTGAGTATGTGGGATGAAAGAAAGACGGTCTGGCCGCGCTCCTTCGCTTCCTGGATACAACCCCGAAACTCATGCTCCATGATCGGGTCCAGGCCGTTCGTAGGCTCGTCTAATATCATGAGATCGGGTCTAGACATCAATGAAGCAACAAGCACCACTTTCTGCCTATTGCCTTTGGAGTAGGTTCGTACTTTCTGAGAGACATCAAGATTGAACCGTTTAACGAGCTGGTCACGATAGACCAAATCCACTCTGCCATGAACTTTCCCAAGAAGATGCAGAGTCTCCTCACCCGTAAGGGAAGGCCACAGTCCGGCATCGCCAGGCAAGTAAGAAACTCGAGCGTGGACAGCAACAACTTGCCGATGGCAATCCAGTCCAAATATTGCCGCCCTTCCAGCAGTTGGGCGGATTAACCCCAAGAGCAGCCGGATCGTGGTGGTTTTTCCTGCACCATTCGGTCCAAGGAAACCAAACACCTCTCCCGGCTGTATCTCAAGGGAGAGATCGCTAAGCGCCCTGACAGGTCCATATGACTTTGACAGGCCCGCCGTGAGTATGGCCGGATCACCCATTTGACCTCCCTGGTTGGAAAATCGAACCTAGGACCCGATTCAGCTCGAGTCCGAAGACTTCCGTCGCGATGGTTTTCCAGCGCTGGACCGGAATTGCGTATTCCCCGGTGCGTACCATGGAGAATATCCCAAAGATGACGATCGTACCCACGAAACATGAGTAATCCGGGAGGTTCGTCGATGGAATGTGGAGCCTCCCCTAGAAGCTCAGCCAATCTCCTTCGTACTTGTTCGATAGCAGGAAAAAATTCGCCAAGTGAAGCATTTCCGTCGAATTGAGATGCCAACTCATGCCAAGCGCAGCATCAAACCGAGTTGCACCGCAGTGGCAAACCCTATTGCACCAACCATCGATTAAGCCATGCGAGAGCCTGCTCCCAAGCCTGAGCAGCGGCCTCGGCATGGTATCTGTCCGGATTCGCGTCATTATGGAATGCATGCTGAGCCCCTGGATAGACGATCTTCTCAAAGACCTTCCCGTTCCTTTCCATGGCAGTAGTTATGTCGTCTATGCCGGCATTTATCCTGTCGTCAAGCCCACCATAAATTGCCAACACCCTCGCCCTTATGTTCGGAACATCTTCAAGCGGAGGATTTGGCCCGTAAAAGGGAACTGCAGCCTTAATTCTCGAATCTTTGGTAATTAGGCGCCAAGCCATGCCGCCCCCGAAACAAAAACCAATCACTCCTACACGCGTAGGATCCACCGACCCTTCTGCAGAAAGCATGGAGACCGTCGCCATTAGATCTTCAACTAGATCGTCGCGGCTGATGGTACCCAGCGCCGAAGTGGCCTCCGTTGACTCGGAAAACGCTCCAGTTCCACCGCGGCGGGACAACAGGTCGGGAGCCACAGCGACAAATCCCTCGCCAGCCAAACGCCTCGCAACATCCTCTACGTAGGGAACTAGACCCTTATTTTCGTGTATCACGACTACGCCCGGGAGAGCGCTCCCTCCCTTAGGCTTCGCGAGGTATGTAAGAATGTCCGAATTCTCGCCGCTCGCAACCGGCCGGTTCGCAACTATGTTTGAATCGGCAATGCCGAATCCATTCGCAGCCGGGCCACTCTGCACCGTCATAACCGCCGTGCCACCACGAACCTCTAACTTTTCGCCTAGGGCTCGGTCGAACGCCGAAAGCCGCCGATCTCTCTCAGTCAACGAGATATAGCCGAGATCCGCCTCCTCGAGGATCTCGTCCCGCAGGTAATCCCTCATCTCCATCGCCATAACCCCTTCCTTGACTTCAATCAGTCACCCGTCTTCTTCCCGCCCCCACGCGATTGGAGAGCTGCATTGGCGCGCTGCCTCGGCAGGAAGCAGAGCATCGTTCCAATCTCGGGCGACAAACCGCCGCGCCGTTACCCCGTCTGACTCCCTCGATGCCAGCCACACCAGAGGCGGACCCATCACCGCTGGGTTGATGAGCGATGACCGGTCCGTCCCGGGGACTAGAGGAGTATCAGCCGCACCGCCGGGAACCAGTACATTTACAGTTACTCCGGTGCCCTTTAATTCTCCCGCCATAATCGCCGCCAGCGCCTCGTGGCCTGCCTTCGACGGACCGTACGGACAGTTTCCGACTCTTATCATTGTCGAAAGGCTAGTGGTCACGCTTACAATCCTGCCCCAGCCCTGCTCCAGCATTTTCGGCACAGCCGCACGAGCGAGGCGAAAAGGCCCGAGAGTATTGACGTCTAGAAATCGTCGCACGAGCTCGGTGTCGAGTTCCCAAAAATTGACCGGATTGGAGTGATAGTCGCGGCGTATTGATGACATCCCTACGCCTGCGTTGCAGACCACGACATCGACTCTGCCAAAGTTGGCAACACACAGATCAACCAAGCGTTCCATGTCGCTCGTGTTAGTCACGTCAGCTGTCACAGGCACTGCACCCTGACCCATTGACGACACAACTGCATCCAATGCGGACTTGTTTACATCCGCCGCCACGACCGAGGCACCGGCAGCAGCTAAAGCGCTGGCCATCACCTCGCCAAGGCCGCTCGCTGCTCCGGTAACTATCGCAGCTGTACCGGCCAAGTAAAGCGGGGATTCGATCATACGATCATCAAATTCTCTTCGATGTGCCATCCAGCCATTCGACACTCCTATCAGAATTGCTCAAACCGCCGGGCAAAGCATCTCGGCATTCCAAGGCCTTACTTTGAATCCAGATCATGTTCCTTTCCCCCAGGGCGGCACGTGCGCCCCCTAAAAGAATCGAATAAAGCAAATAATGCGTAGAAGCTCGAATGCTGCGCACCTAACCTCGATCCCGCCAGGCTCAGCTGCCAGTCAAAACAACCGCGCTCAGAGGATTGTGCCAATTCGCCCCGAGTCTCACGGACACTGACTCCTTCAGCCTCCGGCGTGACAAATCATCAGAATACCTTGCCCAAACACCATTTACAAGGGGAGGTGGCACCAGCCGAGAATACAGCAGTCGTCATCACGCCCGCAGACTGCGTTTAGCGAAGCAGCCCTCTCCAAGACTACCGTCAACCAAGATACTGATTTGTCCAAATGCCACCTGGCTGCACATTAACGGTTTCACCAGGCTTTATTAGGCCAGACTTTTGGGCAAGGGTAAGTGCGTCATTCCAGGATTGCTGTGTCATCTTCATGCTCGGCGTCCACTTGATCCCCCCCAAGGAATCCTTGATCACCGAAGCGGATAGCTTCGGAAAGCTTGCATTCATAGCGGAGACCCCTGCGGGTGTCTTCTCATTCAACTGGCCCAAAGCTTTCGAAATAGCACTCGTAACCGCAGTTACGATCGCCGAATGAGCCTCGGCGTAGCTCTTCGTGGTGACCAGGAGATCAAATATTTCACCGCCTGCATTCGGGAGCTCAGTGGCCGTGGCAAGCACGCTGCCAAATCCGCCGGCCACAGCGACGCTGCTGTTGGGAGGACTTGCTATGAATTCCTGAATTTGGCCACGTTGCAGGGCTGAAAGCAGCGCGCTGACGCTGGTGATTGACTCCTCCGTTATAGAAGACGGGGAAACGCCGGTCTGGTTCTCGAAATCGGTCATGGCCGATTTGTCGGTAGAGCTTATGGTGCCGTCAATCGATCCAGCGAGTCCCCGTATCCTGGTTGCCAACGGCTGGTTTGGCGACAAGCCATGCGCCTTTGTCCAAGAGTTCGAAACCACTAGCTGAACCGTGTCACCGATGTTAATTCCACCCACAACAAGCAGCGGCACTCCGTGGGCAGCTGCAAGCAAGACCGATGAAGCACTGACTATGGCAAATTGGACGCTCCCGTGTTGCAGCGCGGCGTTAACGACAGAACTACCGCCAAGTAACACCGATTTGACATTCACACCAGCTTGTTTAAAGTATCCAAGCTGGTTGGTAACGTCGCCAAGCACTGTCTCTTCGACGTCGATCGGCTTTGCAATAGTCACCGTCGGAAGCGCCGCTGAGGATGTTGTCGTCGCGGCTGTTGTAGTACTTGTCGAACTTACAGCCGAAGATGACCCGCAGGACGCTAGTGATACTGCAGCGATCGCCCCCAACAGCGCGAGTCGGCCCCTACCGAATGTGCGGTTTTCGCGCACCTTGTTTGCACCCATACTTCCCCCCAGCATTTAAGTGGCCTGTCCCAAGGCCAAAGCCTCTCAATTCATTCCTAACACTCCAACCAATCTTTAATTTTTGACTACCGGATAGCTCATGCTGAATACCATAACTAACTCAGCCCGCAATTTTAAAAATAATTGGCGAGCCTCTAT
>DAHVOF010000172.1 GCA_027318945.1 Actinomycetota bacterium
CCATAGGCGTCATGAATTGAGGGCCTCCAGGATCATGCAGGATCGCGCATTTGCAAATCCCAAGATCTCATTCATTTGGGACTCGACCGTCACAGAACTTCATGGAGTTAATTCACTTTCTGGCATAACCGTCACGAATCGAATCACCGGCGAAGCAAGTGAGCTTCCGGTAACCGGGCTATTCGTTGCAATAGGCCACTCCCCTAACACAGACATCTTCAAGGGCCAGATCGACATGGATGAGGTGGGCTACATTCTTACCCATAATGGCACCGCGACGAACGTGGCTGGCGTGTTCGCATGTGGCGATGTCCAAGACCACACATACCGGCAGGCGATTACCGCAGCTGGGTCTGGTTGCATGGCGGCGATCGACCTTGAAAAGTGGTTGAAGCAGGTCGAAGAATAACCTCGGCAATTCATATTGAAATAACAGCAAAACTTTTGGAGATACACTATGGCTAAGAGCATTGTGACCCTTAATGATTCCAACTTTGACGAACAACTGGTTGCGTCGGATATCCCAGTCCTCGTAGACTTTTGGGCTGAATGGTGTGGCCCATGCAAGATAATAGCTCCAATACTCGAAGAGATAGCAGAACAGAAGAGTGGCAAGATCGCAATAGCCAAACTGAACGTGGACGACGCAATGAATACAGCTCGCAGGTTCGAGGTGATGAGCATTCCAACACTGATCCTCTTCAAGGACGGCCAGCCCGTTACGCGGATCGTTGGGGCAAAACCCAAGGGACAACTGCTGGCGGATTTGGAAGTACACCTATAACACCCAAGATCTCTAAGTCGAGAACTCCAGGCCTCGACCCACAACCGAATGATTTCGACATCAGCCTCCGTCTAAAGGCTCTTGGCTTCGGAGAACCTGAGCGGGATCTGGCTGACCAGATTCTGGATTTCCAAAGATCTCGCGCTTTGCCACAGACGGGACTCTGCGACAACCTTACTTGGAAATCGCTGCTCGAAGCTGGATACCGGCTCGGCGACCGCCTACTGTACGTGCGCGCTCCCATGCTGCGTGGCGAAGACGTCGCCGAACTGCAAAACCGGCTCGGTTCACTCGGATTTGACGCTGGCAGAGTAGATGGGATATTTGGCCCAGACACGCTTCGGGCTCTAAAGGATTTCCAGCACAACGTGGGATTGCCAGTCGATGGCATTTGCGGACCTACGACAATTGAAGAACTCTTCAGGGTCTTCCGCCGACCTGCCACTAACGTTCACTCAGTGAAAGAATTAGAGATTATCCATTCCAACATACGGAGTCTTTCCGACTTAAGCGTGGCTATTACACATCAAGGCTTCATGGATGCCCCGGCTGAGCTTTTACGATCTGCCCTAGTCATCCAAGGCGCCCACGCTCAAGTACTGATGCATCCGGACCAGTCCCGTTTGGCGCAGCTAGCCAACACCCAGAAGGCAGACCTCTGTGTCCACGTCGAAGAGGAGCCAGCCACACAAGAAGTGCGCTACTACCAAGGCTTTTCGTATATGTCAGCATCCGGTCAGGCGTTAGCAGATCTAACCGCAAGCTACATGGGTTCTTCAGATTGCGGAATCAAGATCGGCGCGGTTGGAATGAACGTGCCCATCCTTCGAGAAACCCGCATGACAGCTATTACCATCTCCATCGAAGATGCATCCTTTTGGGTCCTTCACTCTCCAATCGCGGCCTCTGCCATCACGAAAGCAGTAAGTGCCTGGACTTCTCGTGACTTTCGTCACACTATCTAAGCTTAATCCACAAAGTTATCCACAACCTGTGTATTACCTACAACTAAAGAATTATTCTCAACCTTCACTCTTCGTTGAGAGTATCAGCCATCATCAACTTGTAAATTCGCTCCAGGTCTTCGAGACTTGCGAATTCGATAACGACCTTCCCTCTCTGAATGACCGAGCCCTTCGCAATGACGTCAACCTTGACGCGAGTAGAAAAAAGCTCCTCCAAAATCTCTTCTAGCTCCAGCACCACCGCTGGTTTCGAAGAAACCCGCCTTTGCGGCCTATCCTGAACCCTATCCCCGTCCCCAGACTCTGTTATCGCTTCCCGTTCTCGGCGAATCTCGTCCTCAACAGCCCTTACCGATAGGTTCTCTTCCACGATGCGGCGTGCCAGCTTTTCTTGAAACGTCCTATCGGGAGAACCAAGCAATGCCCTCGCATGACCCGCGGAAATCAAACCTTGCGCGATAAACCCCAGAATACTCGGCGAAAGCTGAAGAATTCTGAGCGAATTTGTAATTGACACCCTTGATTTGCCCATCCTTAACGCCAATGTCTCGTGGGTAAGCCCAAAATCCTCAATTAACTGCTGGTAGGCCGACGCTTCTTCTAGAGGGTTCAGGTCCTGCCTGTGCAGATTCTCGACAACCGCCCTTTCGAGTGACGACAGCTCGTCCACACTTTGCACCAGCGCTGGTATCCTGTCCAAGCCAGCTCTCTTGGCTGCTCTAAATCGCCTCTCACCAGCAATAATCTCGTAACTGTGCTCCGATATCTCTCTTACGAGTATCGGCTGCAAAACACCTATGGCAGCGATCGATGCCGAAAGGGCGTTCAAGCCCTCCTCATCAAACGCCTTGCGAGGCTGATTGCCGTTAGGGGATATGGACGCCAGAGGAAGTTCCCTGTAAATCGAACTCTCCTCTCCTCTCTCGCCGATAGGAAGAAGTGAGCCTAAACCCCTGCCAAGACCGCCTTTACGCGACACCCAAAACCTCCTTGGCTAATTCCCTATACGCGATTGCGCCACGAGACGCCGGATCAAAAACCGTTATGGGCTGGCCAAACGATGGCGCTTCCGAGATCCTAACGGCTCGTGGAATCACGTTCTTACAAACCTTATTCCCGTAAAAGTTTCGTACGTCTTCTACAACCTGCTCAGCCAACTTCGTTCTAGCATCAAACATCGTCAAAACCACAGTCGATATATCCAATGACGCATTAAGGCTGTTCTGCACAAGCTTCACATTCCTGAAAAGCTGGCTGAGACCTTCCAGAGCATAGTATTCGCACTGAATTGGTACCAGCACCTCAGTTGCCGCACATAAAGCATTGATCGTAAGAAGACCAAGTGATGGGGGACAGTCGATAAAAATGTAGTCGAAATCGTCTAAAATCGGCTCGATCGCCTTACGTAACCGCAGTTCTCGCGAGAACGTCGATACCAGTTCGATCTCTGCGCCAGCAAGATCTATTGTAGATGTGCAAGCAAAAAGGTTCTTGACCGCCGTAGGTTCTATCGCGTCTTCTATTAGCACATCTTTCATAAGAACGTCGTATATGGTGTAATCAAGGGACCGCGAATCAATTCCCATGCCGGTGCCGGCATTACCCTGGGGGTCGAGATCCATTACCAAGACCCTTTTCCCCAGCTCAGCGAGCGCTGCTGCCAGGTTCACCGCGGTCGTAGTTTTTCCAACTCCACCTTTCTGATTTGCAACTGCGATTACTCGCACCGCACCCTGTTCGTCTGACACTCTTAATTCCTTCCAGCACGTCCCAGATTGACGCAACTAATTAACCGTCTGGCCGACTAAACGTCTAGCGAGAAATGTTTCACGTGAAACACCGCGTTCGTATTGTTCCACGTGAAACAATTTAAAACAAAGGCGCCTTCTCCGGAATCCCAATCCCTCGAGGAAATTTACCACGTGCTGCATGGCTCTTCACCATCCAGCAAAAGGAAACTTCAAATCTTTGCGAAATAGGGGGATCAAATCCCAGAATTCCCAGCCCCTTCCTCGGCCATCTGCTTGCATCCGGCTCCGGGGGCTCAGACACAAGCAAAACGCCCATTCTATGTAATAATCCGCTGGCATTCTCAGCTGTCGCTGCTGGCAGCGCAAACCCTCTGGCGGTAACCAAATCAAAAGACTGCCTATATCCAACCTGACCGGCACATTCTTCGCTTCTGCCTTCAAACACCGCGACTCGATTCTCCAAACCAAAGCTCGCCACCGTCTCTTCCAGAAACTTGGCTCGCTTCTTCATTGAATCGATAAGCACAAAAGTCGCATCGCAAAACCAAATCGACAAAAATATTCCTGGTATTCCAGCACCAGAGCCCAAATCAGCGACACGAAAAGAGGACGGAATCAATCCCGTCCTCAATATCTCATCTATGCACATACCAAAACCGAGCGAGTGCTCGTAAACTCCCTCAACTGGCTTCGGCCCCAAAAAACCAAACTTCTGTGCTCGCTCAAGCCACCTGCGCTGATCTAAATTTAAGTCGCGCGACTGGATCAGGCTTCCGCCTCCTCCACCGCTTCTTCCACGGCCGGTTCCACGATCACATATCGACGAGGCTCGTATCCCTCTGAGCGAGTCTTGACTCCCTCAATTTCCCCAACGATGTCATGAACAATCTTTCGATCTGACGAGTTCATCGGTTCAAAAACTTTGCTCACTCCGGACTCACGCACCTCTTCTGCCAATCTACGTGCAAATGTCTCCAAAGCAGCCTTTCGCTTTTCCCGATATCCATCAATATCGACAACAATCCTTCCTGACCTCCCCCCGGCATTGCGCTGCACCACAGTCCTGGTCATATCCTGGACAGCAGCCAACACCGTACCTCTTGGGCCAATCAGCAAGCCTAGGTCTGTCCCGGTGATAGAGATATTAATTGTCTCATCCTCAATGGTCTGTACGGCAACAGTTCCTTCCAGCCCAATTTCATTCAAGATTCCGGCAAGAAAACTTTGCGCAACTGTCGCCTGCTCTGCCAGCGAAATAGATTCCGATTCCATTTCAGGTTCATTCCCCTCACTTGTGTCACTTGAGCTTCTTTTCGTGTTTCTACTGCCGTTTCTTGAATTCGGCTTTATTCCACCACGACTATTGGAGTCACTACGAGCATTGCTCTTCGATCGAGCACTGACCTCCGCATCTTCGGATTTCGGGGCAGAGCTACTCGCCGCCGGAGCTGGAGTTTTCGCCTTCTCAGGTTCCTCTCTTACCTTTCTTCTTCTAGGTCTCCTGGTATCTTTTGCTCTCGGAGCGGTTGGTTTGACGCGGGCTTTGATTCGCGCCAACTTCTTACTCAAACCAAGAAATCCTAGCTTTGGCTCTTCGAGTATCTCGAACTCTGCATCAACATAATCCACACCTAATATGTCGAGCGCCATCTCTTTTGCTTCTTCGACAGTCTTTCCTGTCGTTTCAACCCATTCCATAACTAAACCTGTCCATATCCTGACTAAAACCGAACGGTAAGCTCTATTGGCTACCTTTGTCGTTCTTCTCCTGTCCCCGAGGCCTGCCTTGTCCAGGCTTTCGTTGGCCACCAGAACCGGGTTTGTTTGTTCCATTACTATTTGGCTTCCGCCCCGATGTCCCGAAATCCTTCGCTGGCTTAGGCTTTGGCGCCTCGGTCTGCTTGGGTGCCGCATTGGTCTTGAATGCCGACAACAGCGCTCTAAAACCCTGCTTGGGCTTAACATGCTCGATCTCTTGAGTCCCGGCAAGTCGTGCCTCGGCGCTAGCCTGCAAGTGCTTCTTCAACACGGGGTCGTGGCGATACATAAGTTCCTGCTGGCCAATTCTGAACAACGCAGAAACAATAAAATAAACGTTCACACCTGCCGGTATCGAAATGTAGATCACAGCGAAAATAATCGGCGTATATTTCTGCAACATCTGAGCTTGAGGATTCGCAGCAGCAGCCTGAGGATTCTTGCTCGTGAGTTGAGCCATCTGAAGATACTGCAACACAACCGCGACAGCAATCACCAGGTAGTAGGGGAGCGCATTTCCAAATCCGTGCACTTTAGTTGCAGTCTCTGAAAGATTGAGCCCTAAAGACTGCATCTGACCATGGGAAGAAATCAGACTCTGATAAAGCGAAGTTGAATGACTTATGTATTTCGGCGAAACCTGAGAGCCAACCGTGTTGGAAAGCCCCCTGATCACCTGATACATAACATACAAGAGCGGAAACTGCGCCAACATCGGAAGGCAGCCCCCGGCTGGGGAAACTTTGTTCTCTTTGAACAACTGGGAAAGCGCCTCTTGCTGGGCAACCTTGTCATTCTTGTACTTCGCCTGTATCTTCTTGATCTCCGGCTGGATCCTTTGCATCTCGAGCATCGAACGCGTGCTCTTGATAGTCAGAGGAGAAAGAACGATCATTACGGTTACAGTCAGCAACGCAATCGCAATCGCATAGTTTTGAACCAGACCGTAATAAAATGCCAGTAATCCTGCAATAACCTCAAAAATGGGGTTCAAGATCTGACCGAGAAAACTCATTTAGATTTCCTTAGAGTAAATGCTTCTGGCACGGGATCGACTCCAGAGCTCCCCAACGGATTGCACCTTCCAATGCGCTTTGCAGAGAGTAGAGTGCCTTTAATGAAGCCATACTTATCGTATGACTCGAGAGCGTACT
>DAHVOF010000009.1 GCA_027318945.1 Actinomycetota bacterium
CTATAACCATGAAGAGGAAGCCAGATCCCCTGAAGCCAGATTATGACAATGAACATCATTCCGCCGCGACCAAGTGAAGCAAGAAGATTTGCGAGGTTTCCGGCGGCGAACGCCCGTATTCGAAAAAGAGAGAGGTGAAACATGGGATTTTCCACCTTGGTTTCGATAACGCCGAAAACAATGAGAACTGCTATTCCCCCGACCATAGCCGCCAGGACATATGGGTTTGTCCAGCCCATCGTGTCCTGTCGGTAGGGCATGATGCCGTAGGTTATTCCCACCAGAAGTGCAATAAGGCCTGTTGCAAATGTTAGGTTTCCCCACCAGTCGATTTTCGACGGCGTTCGCACGCCCCGCTCTTCCAGCTTCCAGTAGGACCACACTGTACCCAGTAAGCCGAAAGGTACTGAAACTACAAACACGAGGTGCCAGTCCAGTGGGCCGAGAACGCCGCCAAGGATAAGTCCGACAAAGGCTCCACCGATGCCTGCGACGTTGTTGATGCCGAGAGCGAACCCTCGCTGGTCTTGTGGAAATGCGTCGGTGAGGATCGCAGAGGAGTTCGCAAAAAGTAGCGCTCCTCCAACCCCCTGAAGCACTCGCATTACAATGAGCCATAATGCGCCAAGCGCTCCGCTCATCCAGGTTACTGATAGTAAAATTGAAAATACCGTAAATATTACGAATCCAAGGTTGAATACCCTAACCCTCCCGTACATGTCTCCAATCCGGCCAAAACTGACTACCAAAACGGCAGTCACGACCATAAAACCCATCAGAAGCCAAAGCAGATAGCTGGTATTGCCGGGAATCAGAGGGTTCATGTGAATACCGCGAAAAATGTCGGGCAGAGCGATCATCATTATTGAGGAGTTGATGGTCGCCAGGAACACAGCGATAGTCGTGTTGGATAGGGCTATCCACTTGTATTCGATTCCACCCTTCTTACCATCGGTGTGACCGCGGGGTTGTGTCGAGATTTGAGATGGCAATCGAATTCCTTCCTGCCGGCATCACTTGTACGCACGCCAATATTTTCAAGCTTTGATTTTAAACCTTACCTCAACGTCAAGGTTAACTTTTAATGTTTAAGCGACTAGCCAAATGAGCTCCTGACTAAAGGGCCCCTATGGACTTGAATTTCGAGTCCAATGAAATTCGCAAAGCGTGAGGTGGTTTCCTGGAATCATGATCCGAAGTCAAGCCGTGCCACAGATTGTGCTATCGATTTGAGTGATTCGGGATTGGCGAGTGCTCCGGCCGAAACCACTTTTTCCAATGGCTCGCCAAGAAGCATTTTTCTGACCGGAATCTCAACTTTTTTGCCGTTTAGGGTTCTGGGGACTTGCGGAATCGCAATCCATCGGTCAGGCACGTGTCTCGGGGAGAGCGCTTGGCGAATCTTGGTACTAATCCTTCCGATCAGTTTTTCGTCCAGTACGCTGCCTTGATTCATTACCAGGAAGGCGATGATCTCCCCGTCAGTTCCAAGGGCCGAGGTATCGACTACAAGCGAGTCGCCCACCTCCTCGAAAGACTCGATGATCCTGTAGAACTCGGCGGTACCCATGCGGATGCCGCCGCGGTTCAGCGTCGAATCGGAGCGTCCGTAAATCACCGATGAACCGTCTTGGTCGATCCGAATCCAATCTCCGTGGTTCCAAATTCCCGCATAGGCTTCGAAGTAGGAGGAGTGAAAGCGGGTGCCTTTGGAGTCGCCCCACAAGAAGACCGGCATTGACGGCATCGGTTCAGTTATTACAAGCTCTCCGACACTTCCGAGGCAGGCATGTCCGTCGGCGTCGAAAGATTCGATTGCAGCTCCGAGCGCACGAACTGAGAGCTTTCCAGCATAAGTGGAACTCAAGGGCGATGAAGTGAGGAAAGCTGTGCAAACGTCGGTGCCACCGCTTACCGACACAATTTGAACTTCACTCCCCAATTGTTCGTGAAGCCACTCGAATCCTTCAAGAGGCAGAGGAGCCCCAGTGGAGCCGAGGAGTCTTAGTTTGGAAAGGTCGATGTTATGCAGGTCGACTCCTGCCTTGATGCAGTTCGAGATGTATGGTGCGGAGGCTCCGAACTGTGTCAACTCAGTTTCTTCTGCAAAATGCCACAGCCTATATAGGTCAGGGAACGCCGGACTGCCATCGAAAAGCACTATGTCCGTGCCCACCAAAAGGCCACCGACAAGGAAATTCCACATCATCCATCCCGTTGTGGTGTACCAGAAAAACCGAGAACCTGGTCCGAGATTCTGATGGAGCGATAGGACCTTTTTAAGTTCCAAAGTTATTCCGCCGTGGCCGTGGACGATCGCTTTTGGAAGGCCGGTTGTTCCGGAAGAATATAGGATCCACAGCGGCTCGGAAAATTCAACTCGCTCGAACTTCAGCGGACTGTTTTCATCTCCAAACTCTTTCCACTCGTGGCGCAGCAGGTTGGAGATCGGAAGGCTATCAGCGACGCCCGCATAATCTATGGCAACTACCGCACGCAAAGATGGGATATTTGCAATGATCTCTCGGACGGCTTCTTTGCGGTCTTGATCTTTCCCGGCGTATTTGTATCCATCGATCGTGAAAAGAACTTTTGGCTCTATCTGCGCAAACCGATCGATCACCGAGTTGGGGCCAAAGTCCGGCGCGCAGCATGACCAGACGGCGCCAATAGATGCAGATGCAAGAAATGCGACAAGTGTTTCTTCAATATTCGGAAGGTATCCCACTACTCGGTCGCCCTTGGAAACTCCAATTCCCCTAAGCCCAGATGCGATCCGCGACACCTCATCCCACAACTTGCTCGCGGGCATGAGCCTTGTGCCGGGTCTTGTCTCAGAGCTCGAGACGATGCATGCTTTGCCCTGAAAGTTATTGAACGCGTTTTCAGCAAAATTTATCTTCGATTCTGGGAAAAACCGAAAGCCGGGCATTTCGCGACCTGTGAGAATATGCTGGTACACCTCCTTTTTTAATGGAAGGACTTGGGTCAAGAGCTGTTGGGGACGTTCTCCCACTATTCGGAAGTATCTCCAGCAAAGATCCCAAAAGGCCTCTACTTCTGTTACCGAGAACTTCCAGAAATCCGAGTATCCGGTAAACTCGATACCATGGCTGGACATTACGTAGTCCATGAAGTGATCGAGTTCGGAGTCTCTCGGAGGCCGAGGTAGCGGCGACCAGATTTCCGAGCCTTCGCTGAGTACCATGGCGGATCCTTTGAATGATAGCTGTGCAGGAGTTCAGCTAGCGAAACCGGGCGCTGCGCTTCTGCAAACTGGGACGTGGCTAATTTGCGTCGATGCCGACGGCTTTTCTTCCTGCTTCCTCCACACGCTCTAAGACTTCGGCCTGTAGATCTACGAAACGAAGCATCTTCCGTGTTTCGATTTGGGATCGTGGTCTGGGCAGGTCGATTTTGATCTCGGCAAGTATCGTCGAAGGGCGGGCGGAGAGCACAAAAACTCTGTCACTAAGATATACCGCTTCACCGACATCATGAGTCACCATGAGAGCGGAGAAGTCTGATTCGCTCCATAGTCTTTGCACGACATCTTCAAGGTGATTCCGTGTTAGCGCGTCGACTGAAGCGAATGGTTCGTCCATCATGAGCACGCGTGGATTCGAGATCATAGCTCGTGCTAGCGCGGCCCGCTGCTGCATTCCTCCGGACAGTTCCCATGGATAGCGCGTCGCAAATCCCGTGAGGCCTACCTGATCGAGGGCATCCTTTACCCGCCTGTCTCTCTCATCGTTCGGATAGCTCCTGGCTCCCATCGCAACGTTTTTTCCGATTGTCAACCAAGGGAAGAGGCTCTTGTTATATTCCTGGAAGACGATGGATATGCCCTGCGGCACTTCGGTGATCGGCTTCCCTTCAAAGGCGACCTTTCCGCCGCTCGGCATTCTGAGTCCTGACGCCGCGCGCAAAAGGGTAGTCTTACCACATCCAGAAGGGCCCACTACGCTTACGAATTCGTGTTCGCGCAGTTCCAGGCTTACGTTTCTTGTTACTTCGTTCACAAGTCCGTCACGGCTGCGTATAGAGACTTCAAGGTTCTTGATGTCCAGTACCGGACTAAGCATCGATAATTCCTCCGACGGTTCCTCGCTGCCAGGATAACACTCTTCTTTCGATCACAAGAAAGAT
>DAHVOF010000201.1 GCA_027318945.1 Actinomycetota bacterium
CACAGCAAACGCCCTTGTCGCCATGGCATCGATTGGTCTGATGTTCCTTGCCGGAGGGATACGAAGAGGCCAGAGACAGGCATGGGCTTTCGGACTTGTCATCTCGGTGGGGGCAGCCACGCTTAACCTTATAAAGGGAGGCGACTTCGAAGAGGCGATCACTCTAATCATTTTGACTCTGTATCTCGTAAGCAAACGGGAGAGTTTCCGGGCCCCATCCGATCGCCCATCGCTAAAACGGGGCCTCAGTACCATGGTCCTAGGTGCGACCGCGATAATACTATTCAGCACCCTTATAATTTTCGGCTTCATCACACTATTCAGACACGACAATAAACTCGCTTTCTGGACTGTCCTAGCAGCTGTGAGCGAGCGAATGGTCGGAATTTCCGGACACCCGCTCCCCGGAGGAACCATAAATGAGTTCGCTACTCCCGCACTTGCATTCATGGGAATATGCCTGGCAGCGATTACGTTGTATCTTGCGTTTCGACCGGTCGTCGACCGTTCCCGTGGGCTGGCAATCCGTTTTGGAAGTCATTCCGATCGCGAACGTGCCCGGGCCGTAGTAAATAGCTACTCTCATGGAACCCTCGACTACTTTGCACTACGGGATGACAAAAGATTCTTTTTCGCTCACGGCTGCGTGGTGGCGTACGCCAACTATGGATCTGTGGCTCTGGTCTCCCCCGATCCCATTGGGCCAGATACAACCAAGGTCCAGGCCTGGAGGGAGTTCCTGACCTACGCCGGCTCCAAAGGATGGGTGGTTGGCGTGCTCGGTGCAGATCAGGCCTGGCTCGCCGCGTACGAGGAGACTGGAATGCACTCCATATATGTCGGGGATGAGGCGATCGTCGCACTGAAAAGCTTCAATCTGGCCGGCAAAAAGAACAAGGGGCTTCGCCAGGCTGTTGGACGAATCAGGAAATATGGCTACACCGCGGAGTTTTATGATCCCTCACATGTCTCTCCTCAGCTTTCAAACGGAATCATGTCAGTCATGACCCAGAGCCGCAAGGGAGCTGCTGAACGGGGATTCTCAATGACACTTGGCAGGATCTTCGATCCGGCGGACAAGAATCTGCTGTTGACAGTGTGCAAGAACAGCACCGGCGAAGTCGTGGGATTTTGCCAATGGGTACCGTCCCCAGGAATCAAGGGCTATTCGCTCGACTTGATGCGGCGAGACCTTGGCGCGCATCCAAATGGACTTACTGACTTCATGATCGTCTCAACCATTGAATACCTACTCGAACAGCGTTACGAACATCTCAGTCTGAACTTCGCAACTATGAGAGCAGTGCTGTCCGGTGAAATGGACTCAGTTACACAGCGAGTAGAAAAATGGCTGTTGAAGCGCATGAGCGACTCCATGCAGATCGAAAGCCTCTGGAAATTCAATGCTAAGTTCGATCCGATTTGGCATCCACGCTACGTCGTATACGACAATGCCGAGCATGCTCCCACGATAGCGCTTGCAATCGCGAGGGCGGAGGCGCTCTGGGAGCTACCCATAATTGGAAGGTTTCTCAACCCCGCCGACACGGCGCCGAGCCCTGACCAGCGGACCTAACAAACTAAAAGAGCATGACCGCACGATTGGCGACATCCACCAGCGGACCTGCCCAGATTCCAAGACCTATGGTCACAATGACGGTTACCGCTATTACGACGGAAGCCGTATCCACTCTCGACCTAACCGCTACGACTTCCTTCACGAGAAGCGCCGAATCACCACCGCTCTGGCCATCCGAAAGTTCCGCGGCTGATACCTCTTCTGCAGCGCTCGCCTCCCGGAAGGGAAGAAGAGCCAACCTGAGATAGAAGAAGGCAGCAATAGCGGCCGAGATCATTGCGATCAGTGCGACCGGATAGTGCCTGGAGCTGACAGCGGCTAGAACAACATTGAACTTTGCCAAAAAGCCTGTCGTAAAAGGAGCGCCTGCCTGGGCAAGCACTAAGGCCACAAGTGCGAAAGTGAGAAAAGGCGACTTCTTTGAAAGACCGCGCAGATCGTCGAGCTGCAATCCTCTCTTGCCAAGCAGCCGCTCGATCGCGCCAATAGTTGCGAAGGCACCTACGATCACGACTGAATAGGTCGCCAAGAAATACAAGGAGGCCCCGACACCCCTGCTGGTTGCGGCGTAAAGACCAAGAAGAATGAACCCGGCCTGGTTGATAGAGGAATACGCCAGCATCCTTTTGACGTCAAGCTGTACCACGGCCACGATTGCTCCCACAAGCATGGTAAGAACTGCAAGCGTCCCGACCACTGGCACCCAATCGGAATGATATGAAATCAAACCGGAATAGAAAACTCTTAGCAATGCTGCAAAGCCCGCAGCTTTTGCAGTGGCCGCCATATACCCGGTAACTGGGCTCGGTGCGCCTTGGTAAACGTCCGGAGCCCAGAAATGGAATGGTACAGCAGATATCTTGAAGCCCAAACCAACCAAGATCATTCCCATTCCAGCCAGCAGCACCCCGTTGGATAAAAGCAGGTTGGTCGCGAAAAATTTGACAATCTGCCCTAGGTTTGTCGTGCCTGTGGCCCCGTAAATAAGCGCCACACCGTAAAGAAACACTGCGGAGGAAAAACCGCCCAGCATGAAGTACTTAATCGAAGATTCCCGACCGCTATCGCTGCCAGATTCAATGGCTACAAGCACATAGAGAGATATCGAAAGGATCTCCAGCCCTAGAAATAGAACGATCAGATCCAACGCGGAAGCCATAAGCATGGCGCCGGATGTGGAAAGCAGGACCAATACGACAAACTCGGGAATCCTTCCCTTGTTCAAGTTCATCAGATCCATGCCCAGAAGGATTGTCAGGAGCGACACGATTGAGAACAAGATAAAGAAAAAGACTGAAAATTTGTCCAATGCCACTGATCCTGCAAGCACAGCTTTAACCGCCCCATTAGATCCCGAGCGAAATGCCAGATAAATGGAATCGGCGAGGCTTACAAGAGACACCAGGGCGCCCAGCGTCACCGACGCAGCCTTCGAAAGGTGCTTTGTAACCAAAGAACTGACAAGCAATACCACTACCGCGCCGATGATCATAATCAACTCCGGCGCAATTGCCGAATACTCGATCGACGGCAGTTTGATTGGCGTTGCAGATGCTACCTGGGCAATGAGAAACGACATCGACCTAACCCTTTGACTGTGCGCTGTAGTTGGCGGAAGAAGGATATGTTGGGGCGTGCGCCACCTTTGTGACAAGTGCGTTCACCGTCGGATTGACCCTGTCAAGCATGGGCTTGGGATACACGCCGAGGAAGATGATAAGCGCAACCAGCGGAATTACTAGCGCTAGCTCGGCCTTTGTGATCTCCTTGAAGCCCTCCTTGGCAACCTCCTCGGACTGCTTTCCATGGAACATTCGCTGATAAGCCCACAGCATGTATATCGCGCTCAAAACGACACCGCTCGCACCGACCACAGCCCACCAGCGGTGTGAAACAAACGCGCCAAGAAGAATCAGGAATTCGCCCACAAAACCGCTCAGTCCGGGCAGACCCACCGAAGCCATCACTACAATCGTGGCGATTCCCGCCATTAAGGGAGCGGTCTTCTGGAGCCCTCCCAAACCTTCGAAACCCATCTTTTTGCGTCGCTCGTAAATGAAGCCGATCACTAAGAGAAGGGCGGCTGTGTAAATGCCATGGTTGAACATTTGAACAACTGCTCCGCTGATCCCCTGAGACGTTAGAGCAAAGAGACCCAGAACTATGAAACCAACGTGTGATAGCGAGGAAAAGGCTACAAATCGGCGCATGTGCGACGAAGTTGCCGCGACGATGGCGCCATAAATAATTCCTGCGACACCAAATGTCAGCAGCAAAGGAGCGAGTATGTGCGCGGCCCGCGGAAATAGCTCAAGGTCGAAACGAATCATTCCGTATATCCCCAGCTTCGCCATCACGGACGCGATTATCACCACGGGTCCGAGCGGCGACTCCCCGTAAGTATCAGGCGACCATGTATGGAGCGGGAAAAGCGGGGCCTTGATCGCGAAGGCGATTGTAAAAGCGATAAGAAGCCACTCTTGCGCGGTGTTGGAAAGATGTGTCGAATTGGCAAGCGTGACCAGATCGAACGTGGTGTGGCCGGTCTGAGCGGCATGGATGAATACGAGCGCAAGGATTCCAATCAGCAGAAAAGCCGAGCCGAAAAATGTATACACAAAAAATTTGACAGCTGCAAATCCCGACCTGCTGTAACCCCACCTAGCAATAAGGAAATACGACGGGATCAGAGTCAACTCGAACATCAGAAAGAAACCGAATAGGTCCAGAGAAAGAAAGCTTCCCACCAAAGAAGCCTCGAGCAGCAGCATCCACGCTCCATAAGAACCGACAGACC
>DAHVOF010000206.1 GCA_027318945.1 Actinomycetota bacterium
TCCCTTGGGGAGGTTAGCGCAGTCGATATAGTTCTTGATGGCGTGGGAGGCGATCTGCGCCGGCAGGCTCTGAGATGCATAGCCCCGTTTGGGAGGATGGTGCAGTTCGGCAACTCCTCCGGCTTTGCAGAAGAACTGCCGTCGCTTCGTGAGATGAGGGAGCTATGTGTCGGGGTCGTCGGCTTCCATTTGGGGCTTCTCCGTTCACGGCGCAAGGAAGCTCTCATGAGAAGCGCTTCTCAGCTCTTGGAATGGCTGTCTACCGGTCAGCTTGAAATTGTCATAGATGACGTCCTGCCTTTGAGCCGCGCTGCGGAGGCGCACGCTCGTCTAGAAAGTCGGCAGGTCCGGGGCAAGCTCCTTCTTTCTGTGTCGGGGATCTCATGAAAGAAGAGCAGACCCCGTCGAAACAACGCAATCCGGTCGCTCGAGCGATTGACGTGCTTGGCTGGATCGCGGATCATCAAGGAGAAAGCTGGGGCGTGAGGCAGATGGCCAGGGATCTTGACGTGTTCCCTTCGACGGTCCATCGAATTCTGCAGACGTTCGTGAGTGGCGGCCTGCTCGGAAGAGACGATCCTGGCGGCTACGTGGTTGGCGCGGAGCTGTACAGGATCTGCCAGTTGATGGTCGGAGGGCTCTCGCCAATTAAGATTGCCCGGCCATACCTCGAGGCGCTGGCGCGCAAGGTCGGGGAGACCATCCTGCTCGGCATGTATCTGCCAAAAAGGCATCTGATGGTTTATGCGGATAGCGTTCCCGCTCCGCATCCGCTCAGGTATGTCGTGGAGCTCAATTTGCCCAGGCCTGTATATGCCGGGGCTACCGGCCTCGCCATCTTTGCGTTTCTCTCCGAGAAGGAGCGCCGGGCCGTCTACGAGCAAGGGCTTAGACCTCTGACACCGTCGACAATAACCGAGCCGGAGCAGCTTGAGCTGGAGCTGGCGAGCATACGTTCAAAGGGCTATGCAAGGACCAAGGCGCAGCGGACTGTTGGTGCTGTCGGGTTGGCGGCGCCACTATTCGACAGCGTGAATCGTATATTCGGAGACGTCTGCATCACCATTCCGGATCAGCGATACGAGGATGCCAACGAAAAGCATCTCAGCGACGTTCTGAAAGAAACCGCTAAGGAAGTGTCCGAAGAGTTGAAGAGGTCTGGATATAGAAGTGGGTAAGGGTGAAATTCTACGCCTTATGGCGACGCAGTCCAGATGTGATTAGGAGGCGAGATGGCAGCAGTTCGTAAACTTGATTCAGCCGACTCGGGCCCCCTCTCGGGCGTGATCGTACTCGATTTGACGATGCACCTGGCTGGACCTTTTGCGACCCAGATACTTGGCGATCTCGGCGCAAGAATAATCAAGGTGGAGCCGCCGAAGGGGGATTCGACAAGGGACATCGGGCCCTATTTCGTGGACGGGCTCAGCGCCTATTTTTTTAGCACCAATCGAAACAAGGAGAGTATCTGCATCGACCTCAAGCTGCCTGAAGGGAGGGAGGTACTTCTATCCCTGGCCAAAAAGGCGGATGTGGTGATCGAGAACTTCCGTCCCGGAACTATGGAAAAGCTTGGCATCGGTTACGACGTTCTTTCAGAGGTAAATCCCCAGATCATCTTTTGCTCGATCACCGGCTTCGGCCAAAGCGGTCCCTACGTCCACCACCCCGCCTTCGACATCATCGTTCAGGCGCTTTCCGGCGGCATGTCTCTGACAGGAGAAACGCAAGGAAGGCCGGTGAGATCGGGATTGCCGATAGGCGATGTTTGTGCCGGAATGTACGGCGTGATCGGTGTCTTGACCGGTCTTGTGAGAAGATCGATCGAAGGACGCGGAGCCTATTATGTGGATGTAGCGATGCTGGACACCCAGGTCTCGCTCCTGAGCTATGTGGCTTCGTACTATTTAATAGGTGGCATAGTTCCAGGGCTTCAGGGCCGGGGGCACATGAGCATTCCCACCTACCGCGCCTTCACCTGTAGCGACAATCGCGACGTGGTGGTTGCCGCCAATACCGAAAAGATGTTTGAGTCGCTGTGCCGGGCGATTGGCCTTGGAGAGATTGCAAGCGATCAGAGGTTTTCCGACAACCGCAGAAGGCTTGAGCACCGCAGCGAGCTCTATGAAATTCTCGAACCCCGCATTGCCGAGATAACCTCTGGGGAGTTGATCCGGTTGCTGACCGACGCCGACGTTCCCGTAGCGCCAATCAACCACGTCGATGAGGCTCTGGCAAACTCTCAGGTGATACATAGGAATATGGTTTTCGACGTGCCTTTGGGAGACCACAGCGCCAAAGTGGTTGGAAATCCCGTGAAAGTCCCGGATGAAAGGGCCGATCATCTGCCTCCCCCGCGACTCGGTGAGCATACGATCAGCGTGCTCACATCGGTGCTTGGATTTGATGACGATGCAATCAACGAACTGATTGATAAGGGAGCCGTAACGGCATTCTCCAGAGAGGGCAATCGGACATGACGCGCCTTCTTTCAGCCGTCCTTTTGCCAAATCGATTTTGATGAAGAGGCGGCGGATCTTTTGGCGATTGCAATTTGGGGGATTTTAATAATCGGCTGAGGGAATTTCTTTGAGAGGAGAGTTTATGGATCTAAGGGCAAAGACTGCAATAGTTGGAGTTGGCAACACTGCCCAGGGTACCTTGCCCGGAAGGTCCGCCAATGAGATTGCGGTGGAGGCGATCCAGGAGGCGTTGGCTGACGCCGGAATCGAAAAGAAAGACGTCGACGGCCTGATAACGTGTCGCAATCTCAGGTCCAGGGAAGGCATCGACGAGCAGATCGGCCATTTGATGGGCCTCAATCCCAAGTACAGCGCAACTCTGGATTACGGCACCGGAAACTTTTCGTTGCACCTTGGCGTAATGGCGATACTTACCGGACTCGCCTCCACGGTCGTCTTGGTCTATGGGACCAACCAGCGTTCCGCCAAAGCCGATTTCAGCGTCGCAGTTGGAGGAGGCGCGGATATGGCGGCTATTGCAGGTCTGGCTCATGTGGCCGGTCCGGCTGCTATGGCGTTTCGCAGGCATCAGCACCTTTACGGCACAACCGAAGAACAGCTTGGATGGGTCTCTGTGGCCCAGCGCGAATGGGCGCAGATGAATCCGCTCGCCATCTTCAAACAACCCATGAGCATCGACGACTATATGGCCATGGACTACATGGTCGCTCCCCTTCGCAGACCTGATCTGACGATGATTTCAGATGGGGGGGTGGCGATAATCCTGACGTCGGCGGAGCGGGCTGTCGATCATCCGAAGAAGCCGGCGTATATCCTTGGCATTGCCGAGCGTACCGCGCTTCGCGCATATCAGAATCTTGAGAATCTGATGAGGCCCTGGCTTGGCGACGTAGCGAAACAGCTCTGGAGTTCCTCGGGGCTCTCGCCAAAAGACATTGACGCGCTCTATATCCAGGACGCAACCTCTGTTTGGGTGCTGCAGATGCTCGAATGGTACGGCTTTTGCGAGGTTGGTGAAGGCGGCCCGTTCCTGGCGGAAGGGCGCACCCGTCCGGGCGGTTCATTGCCGCTGAATACCAATGGAGGGCAGCTTTCAGAGAGCTACATGTGGGGGTGGCTCAATCTTGCCGAAGGGGTTCGGCAGCTGCGTGGCGAGTGTGGTCCGAGGCAGGTAGCCAACGCGGAAGTTGTCCTTGATTGTTCTACGCACGATTTCCTGAAAGGAGCCGCGACAATTCTGTCGTCACACCAATGATGGCTTATGACAAACCACTTCCGGATTTAGAAAATGAAGTAGAAGCGCCCCATTGGCAGGCGGCCAAGCAGGGAAGATTGTCTATTCAGCGCTGTTCCCAGTGCGGCTATCTCCGTTGGCCTCCCGAGACGATCTGTCCCGAATGCCTGACAAGAGGCGGCGATTGGGTCGACCTGAAGGGTGAGGGCGAGATCTGGAGCTTTGCGGTATATCACCGCGCGATGAATCCTGTGTTTTCAGACGAGGTGCCCTACGCAGTGGCGATGGTCAGGCTTACCGAGGGAATCGAAATGATAGGACGGATTGCCGGCCCCCCGGATCAGGTAAGGATCGGTCAAAAAGTCAGGGCGGTGTTCGTGCCCGTAACCGATGAAGTGACCCTTGTGCAATGGGAGCCCAGCGCGTAGTCAAAGGCTGGACCGGTCTGCCAGCGGCGCCAAAGAAGCTTTGCATGTCTGCTTCGTCCAAGCTGGATTAGGCCTAAAAAACTTTGCGGTCTCGAATCTGGCTCAAGCCAGGGGACGACGTATCGAGAATTCGTGGGCTCAGGGACTACTTTTCCGTGAGATCCGGTTCTGCAGGCATTGTGAACCGGTGACATAAAACCTGCGACTTGTTCCAGATGCAGCGTCGCGCAAAAATCGCCGTAGGAGAAGCTGCCTCGGTAGCTCAGGATTTGCCTTCCACGTTCCTTCGAGGTTGTGTGACATCGCCCGGTAGGCTAAGCTCGGACGGCTTTGTGATCGTTAAGGACCTAACGCAGCTAATGGATTTCGTTTTACCTCCCTCTCTTGCAGACGGGTTCTGTCGCGAAAATTGAACAAACAGCTTCTGTTACGTCTCGAGTCGAGGATGACGCGATGTCGATTCGGTGGATCCCCAAAAGAAACGCCTACTTTGTGTGGCCGATGAGAGCGTAAGGCGAAGTTCTAAACAGGCCTCGAAGAATAGTTTGATAGCAAGTAATTGAGGCGACCGCTCCTTCCTGCGGAATTCCCTGTTGGTGAGTAACGAAATTTTAAAACGAGATCTCAGCGATGTCACTGTGAGTGGCGGTGTGATCTCCTAAAGTTGAGGTTTGCTAGTCATTTCGACTGGTATAGCAACATCGGTCGAAGGAGGAAAGTCTTTTTACAATGTCTAGGTCAGAATGTTAAGGCCCATTGACAAGGATTTATGGTTCGATCGCCATTTCCTGCCACAATCTGTGAAAATTGTCGGCAAATTGCCTCAGATGTATACTGTAAGTGACTCTTTACCAGATGTTGTTGGCGGAACTTTTCTCAGTATGGAGAGGTGGCAATCTGGGCATTGGGTCGAAGGAGAATTTTATGGCGGTTGTATTGAAAACGAGGCCTTCGTCTTTGCGAGATAAAGCGTACCAAGCTAAGGTGCGCAGGAGATTTTTGTTTGCGGGGATTGGCGTACTTGCGGTTATAGGCCCGATGCTGGGAGTGTCTTTCCTGGGTGATAGCGGGACCGCGTCCGCGACTGTAACCGGGACCGCGTCGTCGAGCCTTGTGTACACATCTGGTCTTCCATGTGCCATCTTCGGTGGCAGTGCCGGTACTGTAACTCTTGCCCATGGTAGTACAACTACAATCGGGTCCCCGTGTAGTCCTGGTACTACGGTAACATTAACTCCCTACACCGCGGCACAGTGGTCTCCGGCCGCTGATTCAGCGGGTTCGGTAACCACGGCAGGCGATATTGCCCTAATCGATGCGAGTGCAGCGACCAGCAACGTTATA
>DAHVOF010000211.1 GCA_027318945.1 Actinomycetota bacterium
GTAGACTCCTGCAGCAGCCTCTAGCGCACTTATGCCTAACGGTTGCGCAATCTGGCGTTCCATAGATTCAAAGGCCAGTTGACGCGAGATCGACATCTGGCCGCCCAGGAAGTGGTTGGCATCTATATAGCCGAGTATCACGTCGGCATCGGTAACGGTGGGTATAGTGCCACCGCGGTTGTAGCAAACAGGTCCTGGCCGTGACCCCATGCTTCGTGGCCCCACGTTCAGGGTGCCTATCTCGTTCAGCCAAACGGCGCTTCCTCCTCCGGCGCCGACGGTCACTATTTCAACCGTGGGAATGGCGACCATCTGGCGTTCAATGACCGTCTTCGGGGCGGTGAGCGGTCTGCCATTTATAACCAATCCGACATCAAAACTTGTTCCCCCCATGTCGGTGGTGATCAAATTTGGCTCGTTCATGATCTGGCCAAGTTTTTGGCTCGCGACCACTCCTCCGACGGGGCCGGAGAACAGGGTGGTGATCGGGATACGCTCGATCTCGCGGGCGGGAGCGAGTCCCCCAATTGATTGCATAATTAGTGGCTCCATGCTGAAGCCCGCTGCAGCAAGATGCTTTCGGATTCCCTTTGCGTATTGTTCGAAAACCGGGCCCAGATACGCATTTATGACCGTGGTATTCGTCCGCTCATATTCCCTGATGACTGGAACCAGGTCGCTGGAGGTAACTACAAAAAGATTTGGATGGTTCGCCCGAGCGATCTCTGCTGCCCGACGTTCATGAGCAGGATTTCTGAAAGACCATAGGAAACAGATGGCAAGCACCTCGATACCGATGGCGACCAACTCATCCAGCGCTCCTTCAACGCTGGATTCGTTTAGCGGCGCGACCACGTTTCCGTAGGCGTCTATTCGTTCTACGATCCCTCGGACCAGCTCTGTCGGGACTATCGCCGTCGGCGGTTCCGCGTTGCGGTAATCGTACAGCTGGTCTTCCTCAAGGCCAATTGTACGGCCAAGGACTCTGGCAATGGCCAGGGTGTCTTCGAAGCCAGCGGTGGTAAGAAGACCGGTGCGCGCTCCACTGCGTTCGATCATCGCATTAGTCGTGACGGTTGTGCCGTTATTAAGCATCACTGCGCCGGAAAGCACATCCTCGAGGGTTAGACCGGCCAGTCTTGCCGTAGCTTCGATAGCGTTGACCACTCCTTCCGGTAGATTCTCCGGTGTCGAGGGAGCCTTGCCTATGTGCGGGTTACCGTACTCATCCCAAAGCACGGCATCGACAAAGGTACCGCCAGTATCGGTCGCAACAAGGAATCGAGCCAATTGTCAGTCTGCCTCTCAAAAATAAATCAGGATCTCGGTTGTCGGTTGTCAGTTTGAGGAGCGCCGGTGCCGCTGCGGCTGGTAAAGGCGATTAAGTGGCGTGAATCCATAAAACGACTACTCGGATCGCGGGTGATAGAAGCGCGGCCGCCTGCTATCGAATTCAAGGTAGATACAGCGAAAGATGGCTAGCGAACCCCCTAACAAGCTACGGGCTATTTCTATCTCCGATTCTGCCAACATAATCTGCTCCGAACCGAAACGCTGCCCGCCGCCTTGCGAATCAAAACATCGGGAAGAGGATCCTCTTATCCCGGAGTGCAGGTATTCGCCAGGTCCGCGTTGATTAGCGGATGGCAGGAGCCGGTGGATTACTTTCTCGCCGATGAGACATGTCTGGATCGCGCGCTGTTAGTCGAGTTAGTCTCTCGCCGAATCTTCGCGTAAATTGCATTGCTCTATATGCATTGCGTCGACACGCATTTCGGGATAGTCGGTGCGGTAATGCGAGCCTCTACTCTCTTGCCTCTTGAGAGCACCGTTCAAAATCATTAGAGCTATTAGCCGCAAGTTTTCGGTTTCAGCCTCGGCAGCGTTTCTCGCCGTAGAGATTGGAAGCTCTGATATCTTGGTGAGACCGGTGGAAAGGCCCTTTTCATCTCGTGCTACAGACGCAAACTTGGTCATGGTTGTCCGTATATGCCGTCGGACTTCTGCTGGGGTGCCAGGAACCGCCGTCGGCTCAGGCTTCTGCAAACTTGCTGAACCGCTGGATTCCACAGCTTTGCCTGCGGCGCGTGATCCCATGACAAGACCTTCCAGAAGGCTATTCGAAGCAAGCCGATTGGCGCCGTGGAACCCTGTGCTTGCAGCCTCGCCTACCGCATAAAGGTTTGTCAAGGAAGTTGCTCCGAAGTCGTCTGTCAAGATCCCCCCCATTAGAAAGTGGGCTGCAGGCTGTACAGGTACCGGATCCGAAATCGGGTCGATGCCCAGAGCGACGATGGAGCTGTATACGGTCGGGAATTTGTGGGCAAAATCCTGAATTGGTCGCAGATCTATGTAAACTCCACCGGTTTCAAGGGTCTCTTGGTAGATCGATCGGGAGACTATGTCTCTGGGAGCAAGCTCACCTGCAGGATCGTACCTTTTCATGAAGCGTTCGCCGCGATTATTGATCAACTCCGCTCCTGCGCCTCTGCAGGCCTCGGATATCAGGCCTCCATTTGCGAGCACCGTCGGGTGAAATTGTACGAGCTCCATGTCCCTCACTAGGGCCCCGCTCCGGTAGGCCAAGGCTATGCCGTCTCCGGTAGACTCCGCAGGATTGGTCGTAAATGAGTAAACCTGGCCGATTCCGCCCGTGGCGATAACCGTGGATCCAGCATTTATAGCAAGGGGACTGCCTGGGTTCCCGTCTTTCCAAAAGACGGCGCCGGCTACGGAGCTTCCATCCGAAATTAGGTGAGCGGCATAGTGATTTTCAAGCGTTGATACCTCTGTAGGTAGATGGTCGTGAAGAAAGGTGATTAGATGGAGTCCGCTTTCGTCTCCGTTGATATGGAGAACTCTGGGCTTTGAATGCCCACCCTCGAGCGCCGGGTCGGGATCAAAATGGACGCCAAGCTCGATGAGATGCCCCAGCTGCTCCAGCGCTTCCGTAAGAATAGTCTTTGAGACTCTCTCGTCGACGAGCCCCCTCCCTGCTTTGATGGTATCCCTCAAATGACTAGGTATGTCGTCGGAATCGGACGGGAAAGCGACTCCTCCCTGCGCCCATCGCGTTGAACCGCTGAGAAGCCTGGTCTTTGTGACGAGCGTGACTCGGGCACCGAGACTCGCTGCGTGCATAGCGGCGTATGAGCCGGCTACGCCTGAACCGATTACGAGAATATCGGTGTAGCTGTCTTCCATAACCTCAAAGTCTCTCCTATCCGACCGCGATCATCGATTCCAGCGCGTTCCTGGCCTTCTCGGAGATGTCTGGGTCGATTTCGACCTTGAACTGGTCCATTAGAAGGGAGTCACGAATCTTTTCAAGGGTGATCATTTTCATGTATTCGCACACAGCGGAATCCTTTACCGGGAAGAATCGCTTTTCGGGTGAGAATTTTTGTAGCCGATGCAGGATGCCCACCTCGGTTGCCACTACGAATTCCTCGGCTTCCACGCTTTGAGAGTACCTAACCATTCCCTCCGTGGACATTATCTTGGCGTCGGGCTTAAGGTAAAGGCACGCGCTACCGCAACTGCATTCCGGATGGATGAGAAATTCCGCTTTGGAGTGCTCAGACAGTCTAAGGTTGATCTCTTTTTCGCCTATCCCGGCATGGACATGGCATTCGCCAAGCCAAAGATTCATCTTGCGGCCCGTCTCTCTCTCAACGTGCGCCCCCAGGAACATGTCTGGCACGAAGAAGATCGGCCGGTTCGGGTCGAGGGCCGACACTACCGAGACGGCGTTTGCACTCGTAACGCAGACGTCGGCGAGAGCCTTTACTTCAGCGGTTGTGTTCACGTAGGCGACTACTAGACCGTCAGGATTACTGTCTTTCCATGCTCGTACGTCGTCAGCCGCAATGGTGTCGGCAAGTGAGCAACCCGCATCGGGGTCTGGAATCAAGACCGTCTTTTCGGGGTTGAGTATCGCCGCAGTCTCCGCCATAAAATGAACTCCGGCAAACACAATCACCTGCGCGTCGGTTTTCGCAGCTTCTCTGGAAAGGCCTAACGAATCTCCGACGAAATCCGCAATGTCTTGGACCTCGTCCCTCTGGTAAGAATGTGCCAAGATTATGGCATTGCGCACCTTCTTGAGGTCCTGTATCTGATCAAAAAGCTCTGTGTACATTTCTTTCTTTTCCTGGTGCTTACGAGAACTGTGGGCAAGCGCGCCTTGACGATGCCGTGTTCTGAGCCTAGCCGTGAGTGTCGGCAAAGATAAAGTCCGTGAAAGGGATCAATCATGCCGACTGTCCAGCGAAACCGGGAAAGGGATCCATTCGGAGGATTACCCGACGGTTGGCAAACAAAAGCAAAGAGTCGTCGTTAGGCCTCACTGGCAGTATAAGGCGAATCCACAGGCTATCCGCAGAGAAACCCGATTCGAAGGAATACATGATGGGTGCAGCCCGATAGCGAACCTTAGCATTCGCTGAGGCAAGGGCGATGCCTGACGAAAGCATGCGCACGGACCCGTATACACTAGATCAGGTGAACTTCGTTATGGGCGAGAGGCTGACCGATAAGAATCGCGGGTTCGAGAGTCGAATGTCTGCGGTGATGCGGCGCATCCTGCGAGTACCCGAAGTTGACAGGTGTCCTGCCGAGGATAGGAAGGCAGAAAGGCTGTTCAGCTTCGCAATACTGATTTCCGCCTTGCGCTGCACGCTCAGCTACGTGATTCTCCCGTTCGTGATACCGCTGTTCGGGCTGGGTGCTACCGTGGGCGTTGGTCCGGTGATTGGAATCCCTCTCGGAGCCGTGGCGATTTTTTTTGACGTGAAGGGAATCCGGCGCTTCTGGGTAGCGGAGCACCGCTATCGCTGGCAGATGACGGTCATTTACCTTTTGGTAATAATGCTTGTTCTCTTTTTGGTCCTTAGGGATATCGTCAATTTGGCTTAGAGGGCTTTTGCGTCAAGAGAAAGTGCTTCTACCGCTTGCCGTGCCACCCACGCGTGCAAGCTTCTACCTAGGGCACTTCTTGCGGCGAGGACCTCTGTCTCTATGGGTGCCTTGAGCCTGCTGGGACCCTGGTGTATTCTGTGCCGGTAACAGAATCCCATTCCAGGCTGGCACTCCTTTGCAGCCTGAAGCTACGGTTATGAGCCCTAGAGGTTTGGGAAGCGACCGCGAAGATCGGTCGGTTCTGTTCATGGGCGATTTGCGAGTTTACGAGAGGAGAACTCAATAGTGAGCGATCAGATGCTCGCCGAGACGGTCGAGATAAAGGGATTTGGCGAGGATAGTTTGGAAGCTTATTTTGCAAGGCCGACGGGTCAAGGCCCGTATGGCTCTGTAGTGGTTATTCACCACATGCCAGGATATGACGAAGCGACAAAGGAGATCACTCGGAAGTTCGCGTTTCATGGTTACCAGGCAATATGTCCGAATCTATACAGCCGAGAAGCTCCTGGAGCTGCTCCTGACGATGCAGCTGCCACTGTGAGGGCGCTGGGTGGGGTGCCGGATGAGAGGCTTGTCGGCGACGTAAAGGGCGCGGCCGATTATCTTCGATCTCAGCCGGCGTCAAACTCCAAGGTCGGTGTGATTGGATATTGCTCTGGGGGGCGACAGACGTTCCTTTCGGCCTGCAGTCTCGATGACCTAGATGCGGCAGTTGTCTGCTATGGCGCGTTCATCGTGTCTGACGCGCCACCGGAGATGCCAATGGCGCTGAAGTCGCTGCTCCACCTCACTCCTAATGCCTCTTGTCCGATACTTGGACTTTTTGGGGCCGAAGATAAATTCCCATCGCCAGACCAGGTGGCTCGTTTGGATTCCGAGCTCGAGAAATATTCCAAAGAGCACGAATTTCATACTTACGAGGGTGCCGGACATGCATTCTTTGCGGTAGACAGACCGAGTTACAGGCCGGAGGCTGCCAACGATGGTTGGAAACAGATCTGGACGTTCTTCGGAAGGCTTCTTTCCAGTTAGGAGATTCCCATGTGCACGTACTCAACCGAGCATTTGATGATCAAGGGAAGCGGTAAGGGGCCTAACGGCTGGTTTGGCGTGAAAGAGGCCACTGTTTACTTTGACCACCCGGTTCACTTGGGTGTAGAGCACAGCCTCAATATCGACTTCCTCGAACCCGAGCTCGGTCCATCTGCGCGTGTAGCGGTTGAGTTAGAGGCAGGTTCTGCCAGACGACTTGCCGAGGCGATCATCAGGGCGCTGGATCAGATGCCTGAATTGACCGGCGAGCTTGTTCGTGCCGACCGATAACGCATGTGTCTCAGGAAAATCAGGTCAACATAAAACTGGCTTGTGCCGCAAGATCCGGGCGGCATTTGACTACGAGCAAGTCGAAGAGGCAGACTTTCGACTGAGGTCTGAGTATTAGATCCCTGGCGTCGAAATTTTCAGCGAACTTCAGGAAACTGCTCTTTTCAACTCGTTGAGGTAGTCCCGGACTCCTACTTCCAGGCTGAACCTAGGATAGTAGCCGATCTCGTTTTTTGCTGTGCTCAGGTCGAAGGCCACGTGTCGTTCAGTGGATTTTGGCGGAGCAGCGTCGTCTCTCGAACTCAGAAACTTCGCGTTGGGAAGGGTGGCATTCACGGCCCGTACTATGTCGTGCTCATCGTGGAGGACGCCGTTTCCCACATTGACCACGACGAACTTTCTGCCCAACGGATTTTCGAGCGCGTTTTGGACCGCCAGGGCAGCATCTTTCACATACAGCCATTCACCGTAGCCGTTTAGCAGGTGAGGTATGCTTATCGCCACGTTTTCCATGGCGGCGAGAAGCAGCTGCTGAAATGCGATCCCTCCAGAGGATCCGCCGAGGAACTCGCCATATCCGTAGACGTTCGGAAATCGGATCACCACCGTCTCCATCCCGAATGCTTCACAAAATGCTTGAAGAACGTGTTCGCTGGAAAGTTTTGTCGCTCCGTATACTGAATGTGCGGATACCGGAGCACTTTCTTGGAACGGGGGTTGGAGAATCTTGTCGAGCTCGTAGACCCCATGGGTGCTTGCATAAACGATTCGCCGGACGCCAGAGGCCCTAGCCGCCTCGGCAAGTTCTATTGTTCCAACTAAGTTTGTGCGCATGGCCGCGTAAGGATTGGCCCTAGCTGTTCCCCCTATCACGCCAGCAGTGTGAACCACCATGTCTACCTTGTCGGCACTGGAAGCCTGCAGTTCGGGAAGCTCACGTACATTCGCAATATCAGTCGTCCTGACTACAGCCCCTTTGCCATGTAGGACTTTTCCGATGTAGTCGTTGTTCGGCGAGACGTCCAGCAACACCACGCTGTGGCCTGCGTCGGCCAAGCGGGCAGCCGAATAGCAGCCAATTAGCCCTGCTCCAGTGACGAGTATTCTCATGGCTTTCCACTCACTTCTCGATCCCACCGATAATGCACGCACAGGTCAGAACTCGTGCTTTAAAGGCCCCTTCTATGGGCAGATCGTAGTGGCTGTATGACAGCATGTCCATGACAACTTGATTTTTAAGTGTTCCCGGAGATGTAGGTTTATCTCGGGCCATCGAGGTGTTTCACTCCCAAGTTGCTTGCCAGAGAGAAGTTGAATTCACCGCGCGATTCGGCGCCGAGGCCTTTCGCCGTGTTTTCGAGATTCGTGGGCATTTGCGTCTGTTGATGTTGATACGGATCAGATCGTCTAAAACTTGCGGATGAGAGAATGCTTAAAGCCGTTCTAAAACGCAATGCCGCCGCGACGAATTCGTCTTTCACTCTGGATCAGAAATCCGGCCTGGTCTACACTGGTGCGAAAGTGAAAATTGTTATTGCTCGAGTTTCTAAGCGCCTTTTGGCAAATAAGTTTGCCCTGCCTTGAAAGTTCTGGTGAATTGGGGTGGAAAAATTGGGCAAAGATGTGCGGCTTCTATTTGATCCGTTTGGGATTCGTATCCATGGTCGTGGCGGGCAGGGCGTTGTGACGGCAGCAGAGCTTTTGTCGGTAGCTGCCTTCCTTGAAGGACTGCATGCACAGGCGTTTCCCAGCTTTGGGTCGGAGAGGATGGGAGCGCCCGTGGTGGCGTTCTGCAGAATATCGACTCGGACGATCCGAACACGCGAGCCCATATCCGCGCCTGATGCCCTAATTATTCAAGATGTTACTCTAATTCACCAGCTTGACGTATTTAGCGGCGTGAATCCTTTCGGGTATGTGCTCATCAATACTTCTAGAACCTTTGACGAACTCGGCCTCGGGGAGTTCATCGAGCGCTTCGATCGCACACACGTGTTGACGGTCCCCGCAACAGAGATTGCTCTTGAGCACCTTGGCAGGCCAGTTGCCAACGCGGTCCTGCTGGCAGGATTTGCCGCGATGTCAAATGCAGTTTCACTCGGGTCAGTCTCAGAGGCGATCAAACGACGCTTCAGCGGAATCACTGCTGATAAGAATGTCGCGGCGGCGGAGAGCGCATTCAACTTCGTTATGAAAGAGCTGGAAGGGTCGCGATCATTATCGGGCGTTTACCACGAAGGCGCCAAGGATAGTTCAGATGCTTGAGCAGATCGAGGGCTCCCGAGCGGTGGCAAAGGCGGTCGCGCTTTGCCGGCCCGAAGTGGTTTGCGCATACCCCATATCACCGCAGACTCACATAGTCGAGGCACTCGGGGTGCTTGTTAAAACTGGTGAGCTGTCACCCTGTGAGTTCATCAATGTCGAATCTGAATTTGCGGCAATGTCAGTGGCGATTGGCGCCTCTGCCACCGGCGGGCGCGCATATACGGCTACCGCGAGTCAGGGGCTTTTGTTCATGATCGAGGCAATTTATAATGCCGCTGGACTGGGTCTCCCGATCGTGATGACTCTTGCCAACAGGGCGATAGGTGCGCCGATAAATATATGGAATGACCACAGCGATGCCATGGCAGTGAGAGATTCGGGCTGGATACAGCTTTTCGCCGAGACAAATCAGGACGCGGTCGATCTTCACATTCAGGCTTTCCGCCTGGCAGAGGAAATTTCCATGCCGGTGATGGTGTGCATGGACGGGTTTATACTGACCCATGCCGTGGAGGAGGTCGACACCCCATCTCAAGGGCAAGTTGACGCATTTCTTCCAAAATTCGTGCCGCGCCAAGTGCTTGACGTAGATGATCCTGTCTCTATCGGGGCGATGGTCGGTCCTGAGGCATTTTCAGAGGTCCGGTATCTTGCTCACGCGAAACAGCTGCAGGCAAAGGAGAAGATTCCCGGAATTTCACGGGAATTTGAGCTGATTTTCGGGCACCCTGCTGGGGGCCTCGTGAACGGATACCGCCTCGAGAATGCCGACACGGTTGTGGTGGCTATGGGGTCTCTACTCGGCACCATCAAAGACGCGGTTGACGACCTTGCAGAAGAGGGGAAAAAGGTTGGAGTCCTGGGTATCACCACCTTCAGGCCGTTTCCCCTGGAAGAGGTGTATGCGTATCTATCCGAAGCAAGAAGGGTGGTGACGATCGAGAAGGCCTTTGCGGTCGGCATGGGCGGGATCCTGGCGACGGACGTAGCGACTTCCCTGAACCGGGTAAGAATCGACCAGTACTCGGTCATTGCCGGGCTGGGAGGCAGGGCCATTACGAAAGCGTCGGTTAGATCGCTTCTCGAGGATGCGATTGATGACAGGCTCGAGCCGCTCACATTTCTGGACCTTGACCACGAACTCGTCGAAAGAGAGATCACCAGAATGAGGGAGTCGAAGCGATCCGGGCCGACGGCGGAGAACTTGATTAGAGATGCCCAGCTGAAGAAATTTTCGCGAACTCAACGCGACGGTTGATCAACTTCGATAGGAGCGCAGATGACTTTTCAGCCGATCAAGTTCTACCAAACAGGCAGCTTTGTAGTAGGCAATAGGCTTCTTGGCGAAAATCTTCGCACAGTGCAGTCGGATATAGCTCGAAGCGACTCGTTGACGTTGGGGCACCGGGCTTGCCAGGGTTGCGGCGAGGCATTGGGAGCACGCTATGCACTTGATGCCGCAATGCGGGCGACCGGGAACAAGATTCTCGCTACAAACGCCACTGGGTGCTTAGAGGTATTTACCACTCCCTACCCTGAGACATCTTGGCAGATACCGTGGCTCCATTCGGTTTTCGGGAACACCGCAGCCGTGGCCACAGGGATGGCCGCGGCACTTAGGGTGAAAGGCAGGGAAGATATAAGGGTCGTAGCACAGGCAGGTGACGGCGGCACCGAAGATATCGGTTTCGGCTGTCTTTCGGGCATGTTCGAGCGAAATGACGACGTCTTGTTCATATGTTACGACAACCAGGCGTACATGAACACTGGAGTGCAGCGGTCTGGCGCTACTCCGCCGGCCGTTCGGACAGCCACCACCGAAGCTGTGGGAAGTCATCCTGGAAACGTCTTCGGTCAGGGGAAAAACTTGCCGCAGATCGCCATGGCCCACGAAATTCCCTATGTCGCTACCGCTACGGTCGCAGAACTCCACGATCTCGAGGCAAAGGTTGAAAAGGCGATGTCGATGAGAGGGGCGCGATATCTGCACATCCTGGTTCCGTGTCCCCTTGGATGGGGCAGCGATCCCAGCGCCACGATCAAAATCGCCCGGCTGGCCAAGGAGACCGGCCTCTTCCCGGTTTTTGAGGCTGAAAGTGGTGAAGTTACGGGCGTGTCAAAGATACGGCATCGTCTTCCGGTGGAGAGCTATCTCTCAGAACAGCGTCGATATGCACATTTATTCAAGCCGGTGGAAAATCGCGAGGTACTTGACAGGATTCAAGCCATGGCCGATCGGAACGTCCGGCGGTTCGGTCTTTTGGAAGAAGAGGTCGCCAACAACACCCCGCGGGAGCAATGATGGAAAAGCCCTTTGCAATTACCTTGGAGGTCGGGTCCTCCCGAGCGAATAAGACCGGAAGTTGGAGGCTGAACCGTCCCGTGTACGTCGACAGGCTGCCTCCATGTAATGACGCGTGTCCAGCGGGCGAAAATATCCAAGGGTGGCTCTATCACGCCGAAGGAGGTGATTACGAGGCTGCCTGGCGGCTACTCATGCAGGAAAATCCGTTTCCTGCGGTGATGGGTAGAGTGTGCTACCACACCTGCGAATCCTATTGCAATCGCGGCCAGCTCGATCACGCGGTTGGAATCAACGCAGTTGAGCGTTTTTTGGGTGACCAGGCTATAGCCCGTGGTTGGGGTGTAACTTGCGACGCTGAGCCGAGCGGGAAGCGAGTTCTGGTTGTGGGTGCGGGCCCGTCAGGACTATCTGCAGCGTATCAACTGAAGCTTGCTGGTCATGACGTCAAGGTTATCGAGGCAGGACCCACCGCCGGAGGAATGATGAACTTCGGAATTCCTTCATACAGGCTCCCCAGGGCCGTCCTTTCAAAAGAGGTGCAGCGTATCGTCGATATAGGAGTAGATTTCGAGTTCAATCATCGTGTCGAAGACATTCCCCTAGAGATGACGCGAGGCAGTTTCGATGCGGCTTTCCTTGCGATTGGCGCCGAATTGGCACGGAAAGCGTACATTCCAGCTGGAGATTCCGCAAAGATTCTTGACGCGGTTTCTTTTTTATCGGGCTCCAGAGATGAGAAGATGCCCATGCTCGGCCGGAAAGTTGTCGTTTATGGCGGCGGGAACACCGCGATGGATGCCGCAAGGACAGCCAAACGGCTGGGTGCGTCTGACGCGATAGTTGTATACCGTAGGACGAGGAACCAGATGCCGGCTCACGATATTGAAGTTGAGGAGGCCCTCGAGGAAGGCGTTCTCATGAGGTGGCTTTCGACCGTAAAGCACCTTGACGAGCACAGCATGCTACTGGAAAAAATGGAGCTCGACGAGACCGGCTTCCCCCAGCCAACGGGAGAGTTCGAGAAGCTAGAGTCGGATTCGCTAATACTTGCGCTGGGGGAAGAGGTCGACCTCTCGCTTGTTGAAGGATTGCCGGGCGTTTCGGTCCACGACGGAGTGGTCGAAGTGGGTCCCGACATGATGACCGGTTATCCGGGGCTGTTCGCTGGCGGGGACATGGTTGCTGGCGAAAGGACCGTGACCATGGGAATCGGGCATGGCAAGCTTGCCGCAAGAAATATCGATTCGTGGCTGAAAGGCTCATCATATCGGCATCCAGAGCGTCATGAGCTGGCCAGCTTCGACAGGCTAAATACGTGGTATTACAGTGACGCTCCCCATGCAGTGCGGCCGAAGCTGGACATGATTCGTCGACAATCAACGTTTGACGAAGTGGTGTTGGGACTTGATGAGGACAACGCGCTATTCGAAGCGAGAAGGTGCATGTCCTGCGGCAACTGTTTTGAATGCGACAACTGCTATGGGGTATGCCCCGACAACGCCGTCGTGAAGCTCGGAGCTGGCCTGCGCTACAGATTTGACTACGACTACTGCAAGGGCTGCGGCATCTGCGTCTCGGAATGCCCGTGCGGAGCAATAGCATTCGTTCCGGAAACAATCTGATCTTATTCTGCGCGAGAGAGACCGGTTGACGTGTTCAATCCAGGTGAACGCCGTCCTCAGCTAGAATTGACATTAATATTTGATTAGGTTAGGCTCACCTAATCAAATTGACAGTATTTTAGTGAAGATCGAATCAGGGCGCATGATTCCCACTTTTGTAATCTTTTTTCGTGAAGGCATTGAAGCATCGATGATTGTTGCCATACTGCTTTCGTACCTCAACCGAACAGGGCAAAGGCGGTATTTCCGAGATGTCTATCTGGGTGTCGCCGCAGCAGTGGTGCTTGTCCTCGGAGGGGGAATAGCCGTATTCGTGCTAGTCGACCAGTACGACGGATCGAACGTGCAAACTTACTTCGAGACCTTCACCTATCTAATTGCAGCTGCAGCGCTCACATATATGACGTTTTGGATGCAAGGCCACGCAAAAACTCTAACTAAGGAGTTGGAAAAGCGCAGCGACATGGCGCTTTCAAAAGGCAAGCGCGTCGGACTTAGCGCACTCGCATTTCAGGCTGTAGGGCGAGAGGGGGTTGAGACGATGGTTTTTACCCTTGCAATTGTCTTTGCGAGCACTAAGCAGGCCGCTACCCCGATTCATGGGAAATTTCTCCTCATTGGGGCGGCACTAGGGCTTGTAGTTGCCTTCAGCCTGGCATTCGCGATCTACCGGCTTGGAGCTCGCCTCAATCTGCGCCGGTTCTTCGAGATACTCGGAGCATTGCTAATGGTGTTTGCAGCAGGCCTATTGGCCGACGCTGTCGAGAATCTTCAGCAGCTTGGCTGGCTATCCTTTGGAAGGGGAGTGCTGTGGAATACAAGCGGCTTCCTTTCGGAGGGAAGTAGCTTTGGAGACGTGCTCCATTCCCTTATCGGTTACGCCGAGCGGCCGACGGTGCTCCAGGCGGCCGTATGGATCATATACGTTGGTTCCAGCATTTTCGCATTTACAACAATGAGCCGCAAAGGGGCGGAAGCGAATCGGACGTTGTCGCCCAGCTACGCCAAAGGCGACTCTGCCACGATTATGGTAGACAAATAGATGGCGAATATTCACGGTGGCACAAATGCCAGACCTCTGGCCGCGATGATCATCGACGGCTGCCAGGGCCAACGAGAATGAGCGCATACAGTTCGATGCGCCGGCACTCCACACCGCTAAGGAGTTCTAGGGTCCCCACTTCGCTAACTGCTGCTCTCGGCTTGGCACTCGGTCCTGCGGTTGCGATCGGCCTCTCTCGCTTCGCGTATGCCTTGCTGCTCCCATCAATGCGCGCCAGTCTTCACTGGTCCTTCGGCACCGCGGGAGCAATGAATACCGCCAACGCTCTCGGGTACCTGTTCGGGGCGCTTTTGGCAGCGGTCGTTGCCCGCCGTTACGGGATCCGCCGAGTCTTCGTCACCAGCCTCGGGGTAACCGTGGTCGCGCTTCTCGCCACGGGAAGCACCGGCAACACTGCGGTTCTGGTCGCCTTGCGCGTCATCGCAGGGGCGTGTGGCGCCGTCACTTTTATCGCAGGCGCGGGGCTTGTCGCTGCAGCTGCTTCGGCGATTTCTTCTCATCGAGCAGCCATGATGTTCGGGATATACGTCGCGGGGGGCGGGATGGCGATCGTCGCGTCCGGGTTTGCGATCCCTTACCTCCTTGCCGCGACGAGTCTTGGGGATGGCTGGCGATGGGGATGGGTGATGCTCGCGGGGCTTGGCGCTATGGCCTTTGCCGTCGCGACTCCCATCGCTCTCGCAAGCGCCGAGCCACCGGTATCACCTGGTGCCGATAAGCGCTGGCCGGCTCGGACTCTTGGACCGCTGATCGTCTCCTACGGCCTATTCGGAGCGGGATACATCGCGTACATGACGTTTATCGTGGCATTTTTGAAGGGCCATGGCATGGGACCAGGGGGCATTACGGTTTTTTGGGTAGTCCTCGGCTCCGCCTCGATCGCAGGCGCATTCGCCTGGGCGCGGCCGATCGCCAGGTTGCAAGGGGGACGTGGGTGCGCTATGACGCTGGCGGTGCTCGACGCCGGGGCGTTGTTGCCGCTCGTGTCGCGATCACCAGTGGCGGCAATTGGGTCGGCTCTGCTATTTGGAGGGTCGTTTATGGCGGTTGTCACGGCGGTCACCGCAGTTGCTCAGCGCTCGCTCCAACCGCACCACTGGACTCCTGCGATAGCCGGACTGACAGCTGCTTTCGCCTTGGGCCAGTGTCTTGGCCCTGTGCTCGCCGGCGTGCTCTCGGATGGCCCAGCGGGCTTGAATGTCGGGCTCTCCTTGTCGGTGGGAGTGCTCCTTATAGGAGCACTCGTCGCGCTCGCCCAGCGACACCATGAGACTCCCACTTGCTCCGTAACTGCTACGGCGGACCCGCCTGCGGCGCTTTAATTGGAGTGCGCCGTATTTCGAAGCTATCTGTGGCAAAAATGTTCAATTCTAAGGAGAAGGGCTGGTGACAAAACTAGCCATCTCCAAGAACACTTCGTGTGGCACCTTTTACTAGCTTTTGACACAACGGGCGACATACTGAATACCGGTATTCAATAGAGGAAGCGTCATGGCTACTGCCATCAGGTCAGTGGCTAGAAAGAGTAGTCGAGCCCCCAACATGCCAAGAGCGGGCGACGAGAATCGAACTCGCGTTCTCAGCTTGGGAAGCTGATGTTCTGCCGCTGAACTACGCCCGCATCGTGTTGTTTGATCATTTATACACTATCGTATGTACACATGATCTTGTCGGATCGAACGATAAAAGAAGAGCTAGCAAACGGTCGCATAGTTATTGAACCCCTCGACCCGAGCTGCATTCAGCCGTCCTCTGTCGATCTTCACGTAGGTAACTATTTCAGAGTCTTCCGAAATCACACCGCTCGTGTCATTGACGTTAAAGAGGACCAGTCTGGGATGACGGAGCTTGTCGAGATTAATGACGAAGAGGTTTTTATGCTTCACCCGGGCGAATTCGTCTTGGGATCCACGCGCGAGCGTATTGGTATTCCCGACGATCTTGTGGGGCGGCTCGAAGGCAAGTCCTCTCTCGGCCGCCTTGGGCTTCTGATACATTCAACTGCAGGGTTTGTGGATGCCGGGTTCAATGGGAACATAACGCTTGAGCTTTCAAACGTAGCTAATTTGCCAATCACCGTGTACCCCGGCATGAAGATCGGCCAGATATCATTTCTCAGGATGACAACGAAGGCAGATGTTCCATACGGTTCAGAAGCTATGGGATCCAAATATCAGGGCCAAAAGGGTCCAACTCCATCCCGATACTTT
>DAHVOF010000218.1 GCA_027318945.1 Actinomycetota bacterium
ATTCTAATTCTTCCTCCGGAATCTCCTCTAACACCTCGATTGTCGGACCATATCGTTCCGACTGCCTAAGGAGCTGAGCGGCCCTGGAAACATTGTTTGTCCCAAAGACCACGTCGACCCAGGGAGCCTTCTGCTGAATTAATTCGCGGTCCTTTTGAGCCAAACACCCCGCGACCATGATTTTTAGATCTGGATTTCGATCGCGAATAGCTTTTGCATGCCCAAGAGTCCCGTAAAGCTTATTGTCTGCGTTTTCTCGGATGCAACATGTATTGAACACGATAACGTCAGCTTGCTCTGGCTCCGGCGCAGCCTCCATTCCATCCGATTCGAGTACGGCGGCAATGCGCTCCGAATCGTGTTCGTTCATTTGGCAGCCAAATGTCCGTACAAAATACTTCTTGCTCACGAATTACCAGATTAGCCAGAACTCGATCTGAACACGTGTGGCCGCGCAACAAACTCGCATCCGATGAACCGGAAGCTTCTCAAAGCAGCGTCCGGACCTAAGCTGCAATTATCGTGCGGCCGACTGGCCCTGTAACTCAGTCATCGAGTAAAAGCGGCTCACTATCCTCGTCGGAAAATCCCTCACTTTGCGGTGTTGATTCAGATGCGATACCTACCGCAGCACGGACTTTCTCGTCCAATTCCGCCATCAGAACAGGATTGTTAGATATGAATTCCTTCGCCTTTTCCCTACCCTGGCCTAACTGTTCACCATCATAGGTGTACCATGCACCAGACTTCTTGACTATCCCCATGTCAACGCCAACGTCCAAAAGTGAACCTTCTCTTGAAATCCCTAGGCCGTACATAATATCGAATTCTGCCTGGCGGAAAGGAGGTGCGCACTTGTTTTTGACTACCTTGGCCCTGGTACGACTGCCGACGATCTCAGCTCCGTCCTTTATCGCCTCAACTTTGCGAATGTCTATCCTCACGGAAGAATAAAACTTGAGAGCACGTCCACCTGGGGTAACTTCAGGAGAACCATACATCACGCCGATCTTCTCTCTAAGCTGGTTGATGAAAATTGCAATAGTTCTGGACCTGTTCAGATTACTGGTCAATTTACGCAGTGCCTGAGACATCAGCCGTGCTTGCAACCCGACGTGCGCATCACCCATTTCACCCTCGATCTCCGCCCGAGGAGTCAAAGCTGCAACCGAATCGATAACCAGCACGTCCAATCCTCCCGAACGTACCAACATGTCTGCGATCTCGAGTGCCTGCTCACCGTTGTCCGGCTGCGAGATGAGGAGTTCATCAATATCGACTCCTATAGCCTTCGCATACACAGGGTCCATTGCATGCTCTGCATCGATATACGCGCAGATGCCGCCGTTTCTCTGTGCCTCTGCCACCACGTGCATCGCCAAGGTTGATTTGCCAGAGGATTCCGGACCAAAAACCTCGATAACCCTACCTCTCGGAAAACCACCCACCCCAAGAGCAATGTCCAATGACATAGCGCCCGTTGAAATGGCTTCAATCTTCATATGGGCGTTCTCGCCCATTTTCATAATCGAACCCTTGCCAAACTGCTTTTCAATCTGGCCTATGGCCATTTCTAGAGCCTTGTTACGATCCGTCGTCTCATCTTTCGCCAAGAAACTCACCGCTCTCTCATCCGCTCTTTACGTGATACTTCCAGGTTTCGACCGAAACTCAATAAATCCGATCCGCAAAAACGATACCTCATTGGTGTAACGGCACTAAACACAATTATACGAACATATGTTCGGCTTTGCAATAGATTCCGAATCTTCTTCAATCGAGTCCCGTCGAGGACCCTCCCCTACCAAGTAATCTACGCAACCAATCGAGAGCTGAAATCGTCGCATACTGTCTGATCCGATCGCGATCACCCGGAAGCAACAGCCGTATCGCCCTATCCCCGAACATTTCCGACGAGGTGCCAATAAAAACCGTCCCGGCAACCGTGCCCTCCTGGAGAGACGGTCCCGCCACACCGGTGATGGATAGCGCCACGTCGCTTTGGAGAACACTTCTAACGCCTTTAGCCATTTCAATCGCAGCGCGCTCTGAAACAACCGGACCAGTGTCAACTCCAAGGACAGTGTGCTTCACATCACTCGCGTACGAGACAACGCAACCTTGATACCACTCAGAAGCACCCGCAACATTCACTAAACGAGCCGAGATCAGTCCCCCCGTCAACGACTCAGCCACGGAAAGCGTGAGCCCAAGCTTAATGAGCTCTTCAGCCACAGCCATCTCGATCGTCGTGTCGTCAATCCCGAAAACTATCTCGCCAAGAATCGCTCGAAGCTCTCGTTCCTCGGCATCCAGGAGCAGGTCAACTAATTCGCTGTTCTCCGCCTTTGCGGTAATCCGGAGCTTGATCCCCTCGATTCCCGAAGCAAGAAAAGCAATCGTAGTTCGACCATCGCCTAGGTCTAAAGCATCCAACCTGGGTGCTACCTTTTCGGCAAGCGCAGACTCAGACAAACCCCAGGTACGTAAGGTCCTCGAACGGATTACTCCGGTCATACCCGCCCTGGATACGAGGTCTGGGACAACCGAACGACGAAGCATCTCTTCCATTTCATGAGGAACTCCCGGAACCGCATAGATTACCCTATCGTTGACAGGACATATCAGCCCTGGCGCCGTCCCCTTTCGCTGTGGGATAACCTTCGCGCCGATTGGCACCATGGCCTGCCGGACGTTGTTTGCACTCATCGTCCGGCCCCTGGACGTGAAAATCGCGCTGATCTTGTCCTCGATCTCTTGATGGTGCTCGAGTTCAACTCCCATGACGAGGGCGATCGCCTCACGCGTGATGTCGTCTTGAGTAGGTCCAAGCCCGCCACAGACAAGGACCGCATCATTGCGACCTAGGGCAAGGTCCAGAACCGAAACAATCCTCTCTAAATTGTCGCCGACCCGAGTCTGAAAGTGGCAGTCGACTCCCACTTCAGCAAGTTTCTGGGCAATATACGCAGAATTCGTATCCACGATCTGACCGAGCAAAAGCTCGCTTCCTACTGCTACAATTTCAACACGCAATTTTTATTCCTGGGAGCTCATTTAACTGGAATTGCGGACGCGACCGTCCGCGTAGTAAAAGTAACCACTGACCAACGCGAGCAATGTAGCAATCCATACAAGTACCGAAATCTCAACTTTGGCAGTGCCATACACCCCGGGAATCAACACCAACCCAATTACCACGACCTGCACGAACGTCTTTGCCTTCCCCAGAGGTCGGGCAGGTACCGAGATTCCCTTTCTACCGAGAACACTCCGATAGAGAGACATCCATGTCTCACGAACAGCCATAACCAGAACTGGAACCCACCAGATCTCATCTTTCATCACCAAAACGGCAAAAAGCCCGAAGACCATGAGCTTGTCCGCCAAAGGATCCAAAAACGCTCCAGACCTCGTTACCCCTTGCCGGCGGGCCAAAATCCCATCGAATTTGTCGGTTGAAGCAAGAATCATCCAAATCAAAAAAGCAAACCACGTGGAGCCGTCTTTGGCGACACTGTACATGAGAATCGGCGTCACTAGCACGCGAAGCAATGTTAGAAAGTTTGACGGTGTCGCAAGAGCACCGGGGCCAAATGTAGATTCAGTTGACACTGGAACCTCCTAACTCTCCCGAGATCG
>DAHVOF010000224.1 GCA_027318945.1 Actinomycetota bacterium
CGGAGTATGGCCATACTCCGGGCGTCGAAACGACCACCGGACCATTGGGTCAGGGAATTTCGAACGCCGTGGGAATGGCGCTGGGCGAGGCGCTGCTTGGTGCAAGACTCAACTCTACGGAAGAAAAGTTTGTCGACCATCGAACCTTTGTTATCGCATCGGACGGGGATCTCATGGAAGGAGTTTCGAACGAAGCTGCTTCATTGGCGGGCCATTTTGGACTGGGCAAGCTTATCGTACTGTACGACAACAACTCAATCTCCATAGACGGACCCACATCCCTTGCTTTTACGGAGGATGTCCTTGGAAGGTTTAAGGCTCTTGGCTGGTCTACGTTCGTAGTGGAGGATGGCAACAATGTTGCCGAGATCGAGTCAGTCGTGCAAGATGCGCTCGATGACGAGACGCGCCCAAGCATAATTGCAGTGAGGACCGAGATTGGTTATGGTGCTCCACACAAACAGGGTACCGAGGCTGCTCATGGAGGTCCTTATGGGCCGGAAGAGGCGAAGATCATCAGGGATCGCTTCGGTTGGCCAGAACAGCCATTTTTTGTTCCCGAGGACGTCAGGGAGCATATGAGGTCCATCATTGCAGATAAGATCTCAGCGGCTGCGGCCGATAAAGAGCGCGTGGCAGAGATTGACAAAGGGCACAGCACGGTAATTTCGAGTTGGATAAATGGGAAGGCTGTACCCTTGCCTGAAGGTCTTCGAAATATCATGCCGAGGTTTGAGGTTGGCGGCTCGCTAGCCACTAGGGCTGCTTCCGGTCAAGTTCTCAAAGCGCTTTCCGCCGCAATCCCGTCTTTGGTTGGCGGTTCCGCAGACCTAGTCGAATCGACGTCGGTGGAGTTCACGGATAATGTCGTCTCGCCTAATAACTTTGGTGGCTCGCTGATTCACTTCGGAGTTCGGGAGCATGGCATGGCGGCATTGCTCAATGGGCTTCAACTGCATGGCGGGTTCCGGGTATTCGGCTCCACTTTTCTGATCTTTTCGGATTATCTCCGCCCTTCCCTAAGGCTCGCTGCTTTGATGGGCATTCCTGTCACATACGTATTCACGCATGATTCTGTTGGTGTCGGCGAAGACGGACCTACACACCAGCCTGTCGAACAGGTAGAGTCTCTGAGGTTGGTGCCTAATCTCGCGGTTATCCGCCCAGCAGATGCTAACGAGGTCATCGAGAGCTGGCAGACAGTGCTTGAGAGGGAATCTGGCCCATCGGCTCTCGTCCTGAGTCGGCAGGCACTGCCTATTCTTGAGCCCGGAGAGCCTGGGTGGATCGCGCGCGTAGGCGCGAGGGTCGTGGTGCGCGAGTCGAAAACCTGCCAGGCTGTCTTTTTAGCATCAGGGTCGGAAGTGTCCTTAGCTATTGAAGCTGCGAAGGAGCTTCGTGACGAACACGATGTAGACGTCAGAGTGGTTTCCGTGCCATGGAGAGAGCGGTTTCTTGGACAAGGCCCGGAGATAATAGAAGGCCTCGTTCCGGCCTCGGTGCTGAAGATCGCAATCGAAGCAGGTGTCACCCAAGGTTGGAAGTCCGTCGTAGGTCCAGGTGGGATAACCATAGGTATCGATCGTTTTGGCGCATCCGCGCCCGGAGCGACAGTCATGGCTGAACTTGGTATTTGCAAGCAGGCACTGGTTTCGGCAGTGCTGACTTCTCTTGGAACGGTGTAGCTCTGTAGTGCTAGTGCGTGTGCGTGCTGAGAATTGGTGGCAGGCGAGTGGCAGGCGATCTTAGACCGATCTCAAGCTGGCAAGCGCACTTACCCGAGGGTGAGCATTTCAGCCCAGATAACCTTATTTGCGAAGAGTCTCTCCCAAGATTATGGGTAAAAGTGCTTTCCACCGACCCAGATCAACGGTTAATTTATGACTCGAGTGGAAAGTGGATGCTTCGCGGAGAGTTCCTTGAGGAGAGCGGCTCAGTGGCTCGTGCGATGTATGCGAGCGGGCTGCGTGCGGGCGAGCGGGTGATACTTTCCGGGGCGGCTTCGACGCGACTAGTTGTCTACTATGCCGCGGCGCTAAGATTGGGACTTGTTGTGGTTCCAATGAACCCTGGATTCACTGAGTCTGAAGTTTTCCACGTCGTAAGAGATGTCAAGCCGTCCGGAGCAATTGTCGATTCCGCCGCGTTGGCGGGCTTGTTGGCCGAGATTGTGAAACAGCAGGAGTTTTCGGTTCCGTTTAGCGGCCCAGGTGCCGGGCTTCCTCTTCCGCATGGCGTTTTCCGAATCTTCTTTGTAGATGATGAAGTGGAAGCCTCGGGAGGATCAGAGGTGCCGATGGATGCGGCCTGGCGGGATGCTCCCGCGCTCATCGCCTACACATCCGGAACGACAGGGCGTCCAAAGGGTGCCATCCTATCCCACGGGAATTTGCTGGCCTCGGCGAGGAGCCTAAATATTGCCTGGAGGTGGACTGAGTCTGACAGGTTGATTCTGGCCCTTCCGCTCTTTCACATGCACGGTCTTGGAGTCGGAATAAACGGCTCGCTTTGCGTGGGTTCTTCCGTCATTCTTCTCGAAAAGTTCGAGGCGGACAGAGTGCTTACGGCTATCAGGGAATTTTCTGCATCGTTGTTTTTTGGAGTGCCAACTATGTACCAAAGGCTGCTCGAAGCGGAGAAGCTTGACGAGGTCCGTTCATTGCGCTTGCTCGTATCGGGTTCAGCACCCCTCCCTGAAAAGGTGCAGCGAGAGATCGCCCACCGTACCGGTGCCGCCGTTCTTGAGCGATATGGAACTACGGAGAGTCTCATCGACATATCGAACCCGTACGTGGGTGAGCGGCAAGCCGGATGTGTTGGATTTCCGCTTCCAGGGGTCGAAGTAGCTTTTTCCGGCTCGAAGAATGAAATTTTTATTGGCGGTCCAACCGTTTTCAGCGGTTACCTCAATGATTCTGTGGCGACCGCTGCCGCATTTCCGATGGGTGCGGGTTGGTTTGCGACCGGCGATGTCGGGAGCGTTGACGCGCGTGGGTATGTGTCGATCATAGGACGATTGAAAGATGTCATTATAACTGGGGGATACAACGTGTATCCAAAAGAGGTCGAGGATGCTCTCAGATCACATTTTGCAGTCACCGATGTCGCGGTGGCTGGCGTCCAGTCTGAGACGTGGGGAGAAGAAGTGGTTGCGTTTGTCGTAAAAAGCGCAGATG
>DAHVOF010000006.1 GCA_027318945.1 Actinomycetota bacterium
GGTTGATTTCTTGGAATAGTGAATTTTGATCAAACGTTGAAGATCTTGGAGGTGAGTCCGACGTCAGAAATGTTCGACGTCTTGGTAATTGGTGGCGGACCCGGAGGTTATGCCGCTGCGCTATATGGAGCTTCTGCCGGATTATCCGTAGCAGTGGTTGAGAAGGACAAGGTGGGTGGAACCTGTCTTCACCGGGGCTGCGTGCCCGCCAAGGAGTTTCTTGAGACGGCCGCGGCGTTTAGGGCCGTGGGAGGAGCGTTGGAATTTGGAATCTCCGTTTCAGAGCCAAAGATAGATTTTTCGGTTTCCCAGGCTCGCAAGCAGAAAGTCGTGGACCAGTTGTGGAGGGGCCTTTCTGGTCTGATGAAGGGCCGGAAGATCGAGATCATTGAAGGCGTGGGCCGATACGTTGGCAGGGGCCGCGTTGAGGTTTCCAATGGCAGGATTCTCGAAGGGCAGAATGTGGTACTGGCTTCTGGTTCTAGGCCCCGGTCGATTCCGGGGTTCGACGTTGATGGAAAGATAGTCATGACGTCGGACGAGGTACTTTCGCTGGAATCGCTGCCCTCGAGCGTGGCGGTCATCGGGGGTGGCGCCATAGGATGTGAATTCGCTTCCATGATGGCGGATCTGGGAGCCAAGGTGACGATTCTGGAAGCGCTTCCTCAGATTCTTACAGGCGTTGACAAAGAAATTGCGGATGTTGTTTTGAAGTCCTTCAGACGTCGCGGAATAAACGTTCATACTGGCGTGGCTGTTTCGGGGCATACTCCTCGTGCCGATTCCACTGGCACGGCGGTTCACTTCGGTGACCAGCAGTCAGTCACGGTCGATGCGGTTATCGTGTCGGTCGGAAGACGCCCAAATTCGGAAGATCTGGTCGGACCCGAAGCATCCGTCGACGTTGACCAACGCGGGTTCGTAGCGGTCGATCAATTCATGAGGACATCCGAGCAGGGCGTTTACGCTGTCGGAGACTTGGTTGCAACAGCACAGTTAGCCCACGTTGGGTTTGCCGAAGCGATTGTGGCCATTAAACATATCCTTGGTGAGCATGTCGTTCCGGTCGACTACTCGAAGGTTCCATGGTGCATTTACAGTCATCCAGAGGTTGCTTTCGTGGGGATGACCGAGGATGCGGCGCGCGACGCGGGACTGGATATTATTGTGAAAAAGGATCCGTTTGGAGGTAATTCGAGGGCCAGGATAGTTGGCGAAACTGATGGCCTTGTGAAGGTTGTAGCGGAAAAATTGCCTGACGGTTCGGCCGGTAAAATTCTGGGTGTTCATATGGCAGGTCCGTGGGTAACGGAACAGCTGGGTCAGGGATATCTCGCGGTCAACTGGGAAGCGACACCTGACGAAGTTTCCCAATATATTCAACCTCACCCAACACTCTCCGAGGCTTTCGGCGAGGCAGTTATGGCTTTGACAGGAAGGGGACTTCACGTTGGCTGAAATTACGATGCCACAGCTAGGAGAGACTGTTACCGAAGGTACGGTAACTAAGTGGCTAAAGAAGGTTGGCGACACAGTCGCGCAAGACGAGATAATTTTCGAGGTGTCCACTGACAAAGTTGATTCCGAGGTGCCTTCGTCGGCTTCCGGTGTGCTTTCTCAGATTCTCGTTCAAGAGGGCGAGACGGTCGACGTGGGAACGGTTTTAGCGATAGTGTCTGCGGAAGGCGTTATACCGGCGCAAGCGTCAGCACCGGCGATCGAAGAAGCTTCCGCCCCAGCGGAGGAGGCTGTTCCTGTTCCACGGCAGGTAGTCGAGGTCACACCGGTTACAGAGCCGGCTCCTGCGGTCGAGGCTGAGGATGCTTTCGTGCCCGAACCAGCGGCTGCTCCGATCGCCGCACAGGGTGGTGCCTCGGTTGTACAAAGTGATGCTGACACCGGAGAGGCCTCCATGCTTCTTTCACCGGTAGTTAGGAAGCTGATCAATGACAACAGATTGAATCCAGCTGAAATACTCGGGACAGGTGCCGGTGGGAGGATAACGAGATCCGACGTCCTAGCGTTTCTCGACAAACGTGCTTCATCCGTTCCTTCCCAACCATCTCCGCTTCCTACTGCAGCCACACACGGTCAACCAGAGCCCGCTTTGTCGCAGCAAATTCCTCCCGCGGCAGTCCACTTTGTTGAGCAGCGCAGGGAGGTGCCGGTGGCACCAACGTTCGTACCTGAAGTACCGCGGGTTCAGACGCCCGCGCCACGAAGCGTCTCAGTTGAGAAGGCAACTGTGGGAGCGAGAGACGAAGTAATTCCGTTTACTAATATTCGTCGCCGAACCGCGGAGCACATGGTCCGCTCGAAAGCGACGTCACCACACGCTTTGGTATCAATTGAAGTCGATTTCGAGTCTGTCGAGAGGGTGCGACGAGCAGTTCGCGAGCAGTTCAGGAGCGAGGAGGGCTTCTCTCTTACGTACCTGCCCTTTATTGCGAGAGCCACCGTTGAGGCCATGCGAACCTATCCTCACCTCAATGCGTCCGTTGGCGAAGATTCTCTCATCGTTCATAAGGATCTGAATTTGTCGATAGCTGTCGATCTGGATCAGGATGGTCTGATTGCACCGGTTATACATGGAGCCGAAACTAAAAGGCTGCGCGGATTGGCGCGAGATATTCGGGATCTGGCTGATCGAGCTCGCTCGAAGAGACTAACCGCGGACGACATCGTTGGGGGAACCTTTACGATAACGAATCCCGGTCCGTTCGGGACCTTTATGACTGTTTCAATCATCAACCAGCCGCAGGTGGCAATACTTTCTACCGATGGGGTGAAGAGGAAGCCTGTAGTCGTGACGCAGACGGACGGCTCTGAGTCAATAGCCATACATTCGGTGGGCATTATGGCGCTTTCGTTCGATCATCGGGTGATTGATGGGGCATACGCGGCGTCATTTCTCGGCAGGTTGAAAGGGATCATTGAGACTTGGAACTGGGCTCAGGAGCTCTAGCAGGCCCATTCCACGACCGCGGACTGCGCTCGGTGAGGTGGTCCGCGGCCAAGTTAATTTTCGAATTCTGTTACCATCGAATTGGTGGTCGCCAATGACTGGAGGCCAGAATGCTTCAATCTCGTTGGCTCGGGCGAGTGCGGTACAGCGATGCCCAGGCACTGCAGCGAGCCCTGTTCGCAAATACGTCTGAGCAGTACCTTCTCCTTTTGGAGCACCCCAAGATATACACGCTCGGGGTTAGAACCGATCTGAAAAATATTCTTGTCGCTCCAGCTTCGGTGGGTGCGGAGATGACACGTACTGACAGGGGCGGCGACGTCACATATCATGGGCCCGGACAGCTCGTCGGATATCCGATCCTTAACGTGCCTGACGAGGTAAATCGCACTCCAAAGCACGTTTACAAGATTGAACAGCTCGTTATCGACGTCCTGGGGGAGCTAGGGTTGGAAGGCGCAGGCAGGTTGGAGGGCTATCCGGGGGTCTGGGTCGGCGCAGAAGGGCCAGATCCACGTAAGATCTGCGCAATAGGAGTGAGGATTTCCCGGAACAGGTCCATGCACGGCTTTGCTTTGAACGTCAAGACCGACCTTTCTATGTTCGGCCACATAGTTCCGTGCGGAATCTCTGACAAGCCGGTCACTTCGCTGCAGCGCGAAGGCATCGAAGTGCCAATGGAGACAGTTGTCGATACATTTGCGAGGTTAGGGGCGCACGCCTTCGATGACGGAACCTACTTGCATCAGAGTGTTGGTTTCAAGAGCAGTGACAGAGACACCACGGGTCGCGATGTCCACCAATCTCCCACGCTAGAGAATGCCGGGGAGGACGTTGTGTATGGAGTTAAGACAAATCTTGCCAAGAGAATGGATCGTGCGGGGATCGATGAGAACGAATTTCTTTCGATCGGCGAGCGAAAGCCCCATTGGTTGCGCGCAAAGGCCAACATGGGGTCGCAGTTCCAAGAGGTGAAAAGGACGATGCGCCGTCTTTCGCTAGCTACCGTATGCGAAGAGGCTGGCTGTCCCAACATATTCGAGTGTTGGGCGGATGGTACCGCCACATTTATGATCAATGGCGAGGATTGTACTCGCGCTTGTTCGTTCTGCATGGTCCAAACGAATCACCCGAAACCCCTTGATCCGCTTGAACCAACTAGGGTCGGGGAGGCAGTGAAGGAGATGAATCTTTCATATGCCGTGGTTACGGCGGTTGCGAGAGACGACCTTTCCGATGGCGGAGCATCCGGGTTTGCCTCTACGATCAAAGAGATTCGGCGAATCGCGCCCGGCGCAAAAGTCGAGGTACTTATTCCAGACTGCAAGGGCGATGTCGAGAGTTTGGCCAAGGTGTTTGACGAGCATCCGGATGTGCTTAATCACAATCTCGAGACGGTTGCCCGACTTCAGCAGGTCGTGCGCCCGTCTGCTTCATACGCGCGTTCATTGGCGGTGTTGTCACTTGCAAAGGAGGCGGGTCTGGTGACCAAATCGAGCCTGATTGCGGGCATGGGTGAGACTATGGATGAATTGGTTTGCGCTCTCAGAGATCTTGCGTCTGTCGGTTGTGACATCGTAACGATCGGCCAGTATCTCCGACCGACAGAGAAGCATTTTCCGGTTGCCAGATGGATAACTCCAGAAGAGTTCCACGAGCTTGGAGAAATAGGAGAAAGGTTCGGGATCGGGCATGTCGAAGCCTCGCCGATGGTGAGATCGTCGTACCACGCGAAGTCATCTTTTGGGTCCATCGGCCGGTCGCAGCGGCTGATTCGGGTGTAGCATCCGGTTTCGGCAAATTCCAAATCTTAGGCGGAGCAATGATCGATCTATCAGTCAGTTTGGAGGAATTTTCCAAGGCATATGTTTCCAGGTTGCGAAGGCTGCTGGGACAGATGGATGACAGAGACTGTGATGCGCTCGTGCTCTCCCTGGGGGCGGACCTTCCGTGGCTGACCGGATATCAGGCCATGCCACTGGAGCGACTTACCGCCCTTGTGATCAGAAGGCAGGAGCAACCTGTGCTCGTGGTTCCCGCCCTTGAAGAGCCTCGGGTGGAAAGCCACGGCGATCTCTTCAGAATTCGTCCTTGGCAGGAGTGGGAAGATGCCTATGAAATCGTCGCAAACGCGGTAGCTGGCTGCAGAGAGGTCGGTATATCAGACCGTACGTGGGCAGCTTCGCTTCTAGCGTTGCAGGTCAAATCTAATGCGAGATTTTTCCCTGCTTCCCATATCACAAAAAGCCTCCGTAGCGTCAAGGATAGGGTCGAACAGGCAATGTTGGCGGAAGCAGCCAAAAGAACTGACGTAGTGGCAAAGGCGATCATGGACGGGGAAGTAAGGTTTGTAGGGCGCACTGAGAGGGAGATCTCCCTAGAGATCGGCGAACGCCTTTTGGCTGAGGGGCTTGAAAAGGTCAATTTCTCCATTGTTGGATCGGGCCCTCACTCGGCCTCGCCGCACCATGAACCCGGTAAGCGGGTAGTCGGCGCTGGAGAGGCGATCGTGTGTGATTTTGGCGGAGAGTTCAGGTACGACGGTTCGGCCGGCTACTGCTCTGACATCACAAGAACTGTGGTAACTGGCGACATGCCCGACAGGTTCGTGGAGCTTTATTCGATTCTTCAAACCGCGCAGAGTCGTCAAGTGGCGATGGTAAGGGCAGGGGTCACTTGCGAAAGCATTGACTACGCGGGACGTTCATATATCGAGGAATTCGGGTATGACCAATACTTCATACATAGAACCGGTCACGGAATCGGGATTGAGGAACATGAAGAGCCCTATATCGTCGCGGGAAACGCGGATCTAGTGCGTGCTGGCAATGCGTTTTCAGTTGAGCCGGGAATCTATATTCCGAACCTGTACGGAGCGCGCATAGAGGACATCGTTATAGCAACTGCAGACGGATGCGAGTTACTGAATAACGTCGAGAGGGAGCTGTGCCAAGTCGAGTAGTCGTACGTCAAGCTATGAAATATTTAGCCTGCGGATGGTGGCAGATAATCGCCGACGTGGTCTGTTCTGGGTGGAGCTGGAAGCCTTCGCTTACTTCAACTCCTATCCTTCCCGCCTCTAGGAGCTGGGCTACTGTTGCGTTGTCCTCCAGATTTGGGCATGCCGGATATCCCCACGAATAGCGTCCACCTCTGTATTGTTGCCGGAACAGTCCAGTGAGGGTCGGGCCATCCTCGTCCGCGAATCCCCATTCCGTCCTTACTCTAAAGTGCCAGTATTCGGCCAAAGCCTCCGCCATTTCTACGCTGAGGCCATGAAGCAGAAGGTAGTCCTGATATCTGTTTCCAGCGAAATAGCGTTGTGCGATTTCAGAAGCCATATGTCCCATGGTGACGATGTGGAACGCCGCATAGTCGACCTCGGGCGATGTGACAGGCCGGAAGAAGTCTGCAATGCAAAAGTAAGGATCTTTCTTCTGCCGGGGGAAAGTGAACCTGGTTAGTTCGCTTGCTTTCCCGACATCTTCGAAGACGACGAGGTCGTTTCCGGATGATCCAACGGGGTAATATCCGTAGACCACCTGCGGGTTAAGTATTTGATCAGCTTTAGCCTTGTTGAGCTGTTCGCGCAATATGGGCCGGATCCTCTCTTTGAATTCCGAATCGGTCTCTCCTGAGGTGGGTCGGAATCCCCACTGGTTTCTAAATAAAGCGGTTTCATTCAGGTATTCCGATATGTCATCCAAAGGCATTCCCTTGACCACGCGCGATCCAATGAAAGGAGGCATGAAGATTCTGTTGTCGGATGCAACCGCAGGGGATCGATCAGGAAGGACGCTGTTGTCTATCTCCGCTGTTCTCTGCGAATTTCTCTGGGGAAGGCTGCGCTCTCGGATGATTCGGCCGAAATCTGGATCATCGAGGCCAGCCGATGTTATCTCAGCGAGGCGATTCATGGTCCGAAGTCCCTCGAATGCATCCTTTCCATAGAAGAGTCGCCCTTTGTAGACCTGCCTAAGATCTTTCTCGACGTATGTTCGTGTAAGTGCCGCACCGCCAAGAATTACCGGGAATGACTCGAGGCCTCTGTCATTCAGCTCTACCAAGTTGTCACGCATCACAAGAGTTGATTTCACTAGAAGACCGCTCATGCCTATGGCGTCGGCACTCACCTCGAGTGCTTTCTGGATCATCTCCGAAATGGATACTTTGATTCCCAAATTAAAGACTTCGTAACCGTTGTTGGTAAGGATGATATCTACCAAATTCTTTCCGATGTCATGGACGTCTCCCTTTACGGTGGCCAGGACGACCCTGCCCTTGGAGCTCGCATCCATCTTCTCCATGAACGGTTCCAAATATCCGACGGCAGCCTTCATCGTTTCCGCACTGGAAAGCACGAAAGGAAGCTGCATCTGGCCGCTCCCGAAAAGGTCTCCGACAACCTTCATTCCCTCGAGGAGGAATTGGTTGATGATTTCCAGCGATTCGTATCCCTCCGCGAGTGCTTGAGCCAGGTCGGCTTCGAGCCCGGTCCGGTTGCCGTCAATGATTCGTCGGGTTAGTCGCTCCGTCACGCTCAGGGTCGACAAATCTACATCCACCGACGAGCGGCTTTCAACACCTTCGAACATCCTCACCAGCTCGTTGAGCGGGTCGTAACCATCGCTTCGACGGTCATAAATAAGGTCCAGGCAGACCCGTTTTTGGTCCTCCGGTATCTTTGACAAAGGAATTATTCGCGCTGGATGCGCAATTGCGGCGTCGAGACCCGCCTTCATGCATTCATCCAGAAAAACAGAATTAAGCACGTGGCGTGCGGCTGGATTGAGGCCGAACGAGGTGTTGGAAAGCCCTATCACGGTGAAAACGCCAGGAAGTTCGGACTTTATGGCTTTGATCGCGTCTATGGTTTCGATACCGTCTCTCCGGGACTCTTCCATGCCAGTCGTGAGAGGTAGGGCAAGCGGGTCAAAGATTAGATCATGGGGTTCGAGGCCGTATCTGCTCACTGCTATCTCGTATATGCTTTTCGCCGCTCTTAGCTTCCACTTTGCCGTCCGAGCTTGGCCTTCCTGGTCGATGCACGTGCATATCACTGCGGCGCCGTATTCCTTCGCGAGAGCAAGGAAGCGATCCAGGCGAGTTCCTTGTGCATCGCCGTCCTCAAGGTTAACCGAGTTGAGGATTACCTTTCCGCCCATCCACTTGAGGCCGGTTTCAATGATTTCGGCTTCGGTTGAATCGAGGACGAGCGGTATCGAGGACTGGGTTGCAAAGCGGGAAGCGATGGCGTTCATGTCATTTATACCGTCTGATCCGGTGAAGTCAACGCAAACGTCTATTGCGTGAGAGCCCTCTTTGACCTGGTCCTTGGCTATTTCGACACATGTTTCCCAGTCGGAGGCGAGCATCGCTTCCCTGAATTTGCGTGAGCCATTGGCGTTGGTTCGTTCGCCGATAGCAAAATAGGCGTTTTCTTGCTCGAGCGAGACCGATGAGTACAGGGAAGAGATTGAAGGCTCGTAACTTACTGTTGGCCTGGCTGGCTCAAGATTACCGCAGACGTCCACAACCCGCTGGAGGTGTTCTGGAGTTGTGCCGCAGCATCCTCCAACTATCCGTACTCCAAGTTCGGTGATGAAGCGAGCATGATAGGCAGCGAGTTCATCAGGTGTCAGGTCGTAATGCATCTTCCCATCGACTACGGAGGGAAGTCCCGCATTAGGCAGACACGAAATAGGGATCTGCGAATGTGAAGCTAGATGGCGAAGGTGCTCGCTCATTTCTGCTGGCCCAGTGGCACAGTTAATTCCTATGACGTCGACCTTCATTGCGTCGAGCGATGTGAGCGCGGCGCCGATCTCGGTTCCAGGAAGCATTCGGCCGGTAAGTTCCATCGTGACCTGTGTCTGTATTGGCACTTGCCTGCCGATCTTGGCCATGGCTCGGCGGGCAGCGATGATTGCCGCTTTAGCGGAAAGCAGGTCAAAAACAGTTTCAATTAGAATAAGGTCGACTCCGCCGTCAATCAGGCCCTCTGCTTGAATCTGGTAGGAATCCCTAAGCTTGTCGAATGTGATCTGGCCCAGGGTGGGAAACTTTGTGCCTGGGCCTACCGATCCTGCTACGAATCTTGGATTTGATTTGTTGGAGTATGCCGAGGCAACCTCCCTGGCGAGTTGCGCTGCCTTGAAGTTGATGTCGTAGGCTCTGTCGGCGATCCCGTACTCAGACAGCACAATGGGAAACGCGCCGAACGTGTCGGTTTCGACGGCGTCAACCCCAACTTTCAAGAATGAGTCGTGAAGGTTTGTAATGATTTCCGGACGGGTAAGCACCAGAGCTTCGTTGCAGCCATCGAGTTCCTGTCCGCCGAAGTCATCGGCAGTTAGTCCGAGCAGTTGGAGATTTGTACCAGTCGCGCCATCGTAAATGAGTATTTTTTCATTTATTCGCGTCAAATAGTCTGCCATTTACAGTTAAAGGGTAGCCGGGAAGCATTCGCCATTCAGTAACGGCGATGATTATCGGTGGGATTGCTCACGCGGTCCGTGCATTATCCTTAATCTTGCGTGAAGATCTATACGAAAAAGGGTGATGACGGCAGCACGGCACTGCTATTCGGGGGACGGGTGAGGAAGAATTCTCCTCGCATAGAACTCAATGGTGCGGTCGATGAGGCGCAGGCGTTCATTGGCCTGGCTCGAAGTGAATGCGAGCGCGGGGGGCAGCTGGATGGACTGCTCGTGGGCTTGGAGTCGGATCTCTGGATCCTCATGGCCGAGGTTGCAACCGACGGATTGAATCGCGCAAAATTGCGTGACGGGAGTTCCGCCGTTAGTTCGGAAATGGTCGAGACGATAGAAAGGCTCATCGACGAGATATCCGAGAAATTTATTTTTCCCAAGGAATTTGTAGTTCCGGGTGAGACTCGCATCTCGGCATGTCTAGATGTGGCTCGTACGGTTATTAGGCGCGCTGAGCGTTTGAGTGTCTCATTCGCAAATGAAAATCCGGATTCTCGGGTTGGCCAGTATTTGAACAGGCTTTCGGACCTTCTCTGGACCTTGGCGCGCTGGCAGGAGGGTGCACACCAAACCGCAAAGTCAGTGCGCAACCCGAAAAAAGTCAAGTAGGTCGAATTAACACACGTCAGGAGACACATGAGCGGTTTAGAGGTCAGCGTGCAGTCGTATATCGACATCGCATCGGCATTCGAGATCAATTTGGTAAAGGAAGGATTGGTGCCTGCAGGCGGCGGCCTTCCGGTGGCACAACTGGCCGCAGGTTCTGGGTTCAAGGGCAAGACCGGACAGACGCTGATCGCATTTTCCGAGGGTTCGACCCAAGCGGCGCTTTTCGTCGGTCTTGGTGAAGTTTACGACCAGGAAAGTTTTCGTACGGCGGGAGCCACGGCGATTCGCGCATTGGCGCCAGACGTCACGGCTGCAGCTGTGGGCATGAGAGGGCTACCCTCTGAACTCGGAGCCGCTTTTGCTGAAGGGGCAGTGCTTGGATCATATCGTTATGACATTCTGCGCGGTGCTGGGTTCGACAAGTCCTCGCTACAACAACTTCGAGAGCTGGTTATCTTGTCGGATAACGCTGATGAGTTGTCCGCTGCCGTACTGCGGTCGGTACAAATCGCGAACGCGACGTGTCTGGCTCGGGACCTGGTCAACGAGCCCGCAGCCACCATGACCCCGACGCGATTCGGGCAAATAGCTGAGGAAATTGCGGGTGCTAACGGAATGGTTTGCCGGATTTGGGATGAAGCTCAGATCGAGCGAGAGGGCCTGGGTGGCCTTCTGGCGGTCTCCAAAGGTTCGGCGCAGGAACCACGCATGATAAAGGTCTCATATAGGCCGAACGGCAAAACGCTAAATGTTCAGGTAGCGCTGGTGGGCAAGGGGATCACTTTTGATTCGGGTGGCCTGTCATTGAAGAGCGGCGACGGAATGATGACGATGAAGACTGACATGAGCGGTGCTGCGGCAGTTCTTGCAACAATGTCGGTTCTGGCCGCGCTCGAAGTACAAGTAGCGGTTGACGGCTATATGGCTTTGACGGAGAACATGCCCAGCGGATCCGCGACCAAGCCCGGAGACGTTTTTGTAGCAAGAAATGGAAAGAGCGTTGAAGTGCTGAATACCGATGCCGAGGGACGGCTTGTACTAGCGGATGCCCTATCTCTTGCAACTGAAGACGGGGCTACGGAAATAGTGGACTTAGCCACCCTTACCGGGGCTTGTGTGGTTGCTTTAGGACGAGAGATTGCAGGGGTTATGGGCAATGACGCTTCAGCGGTCAAGGAGGTGCTGGACGCCGGGGAATCCGCCGGTGAGCCACTCTGGCAGCTTCCTCTCCCGGCAAGGTACAAGAAGCACATCGAGTCGGAAGTCGCCGACATGAAAAATGTCGGTGCACCCGGTGCTGCCGGCGCCCTTTCGGCTGGACTTCTACTGCAGGAGTTCGTTGGAGAGACCCCCTGGGTTCATCTCGACATCGCTGGCCCTGCGAGATCGGATTCAGATGAGCGTTACTTCAGGAAGGGCGGCACGGGATTTGGCGTCCGCACTCTGTGTGCGTATCTGGAAAAAAAATCCCGCTAGAGCGAATCCATCGTCCCGCGCATGAATTGTCGCAATCAACTCAAAGTTTGCATGCTGGGCGGACCTTTGCGAGTTCGGTTTCCGGAATTAAAATGCCAACCCCCTACGGTAAGAGGGTTGGCGGAATGAGTTGATTAATGCTTTAGCTCAGATTTCGATCCTTCCAGTCGTGCCGTTCTTTGGGTCGCTACCGTCACTTTGGAGTTTCGAAGAACTCTCTATCCAGTTGAGCGTTTCGTAGCAAACCGAAGGGTGGAATCTCCAGGAGATGAGCTGCTTTTCAATAGCGGATCGGTCGTGTCCCAGCTTTGCTAAGGTCACTGCCAAAGATCGCGCTCTCGCTCTTGCAGCAGCCAGGGTGGTTTCGGGTCCATCCTGGAATTCTCTGCTGTGCAGTTCTCTCATCGCCTGAGGAAGCCTGTTGATGTATCTCTGTGGTAAGGGCGGCAGTTTCAGTCGCACCGAAACTGCTTTGGATGGCATGATTCTTGCAAGTTCGAAAACTAGAAGCCTGTTGAGCGTCTTTTGAACAGACGAGTTCTTATTCGTATTTAGCCCAAGGCCAAGCACGACTGATAGCTCATCTAGATCCATTACGAAGCCATACGGTTCGCTTTCAAGCAGTTCCGTGATCTTTCGAGTCAGGAATACCGTTGATGGTCCAAGAAAAGGCAACCAGAATTTCTCCACATAGCTCGATCGCGGGTCATATCCGAGAGATTCGATATTGACATCTCTCCAACTCGTGAAACGTACTGGAGACTCGAACAGCCAAGCTGCACGTTTCCCGGTACGCTCGGATTGAGTCCCCCTGGGTATATCCTCGGGCGACTCATTCGCGCCTTCACCAGGATCGCTGTCACTTACTGCCATTATTTACCCCCTTGATGGTCGTTTGGATTTACCTTGGAGAAGCACTGATTAGTGTGTCAAATTCTCTGGGAATTGTAAAGCATGAATTTTGAACTCTTTTTCTTGGCTACTGTGCGTCGCCGACAATGCTCTGACCAGTTCAATTGCTTATTGCTATGCACAAATTGTTGGACCCGTTGGTCACTCACTGTGGTTAGTGGTTGCTTCGCCAGTGGATTGGCGGCTAGCCAAAAGGTCGATTTGCGGCGCACGAACTCGGGTGCGCTTCATGATTGCGGCACTCGAGACATCAAGGTGGGTGGGATGGTTTGCTTGCCAAAGACAGGCGGTTGGTTTAAGTTGAAAATATCTTCATCTAAAAATGGTTCATGTGCAGTTGTGAGAGGAGTTCCCTTTTTGCGCGTCGTGTTGGATTTGAATGCTCCTCTTTTAAGGGATGCCCAATTGCTATCGCACCAATGGGAATGTAGTTTGCTGGAATTCCAAACGCTGACTTTATCAGGTCCACATTTCTGAATAGCCCGAAAAACAGGGCGCCCAGCCTTTCGTTGACGACGGCGTTTAAGATTAGCATCGTGGCAAATGCCGTATCGATATGCCAGTAAGGTACCGGCCAATCGCCTTCCGTGATTAAATTCGAGTAGCTCTTATCTGGTTCTGCGTAGCGATCGACGTATGCCTGGGGATTGGCGAGGGGGAGTACGACCACGGGAGCCTGCCACAGATTTTCGTGAGAGGTGGTTCTTGCCTTCCACTCCGAAGTCAGAGCAAGGTTCCAAAATCGTTCAAGAGCCCCCGGATCGGTCAGGACAAGGAAGTCTGATCCTTGAGTGAATCCAGCCGACGGAGCCCGAGTTGCCGAGTGAAGGATCTTGTCGAGAACCTCTATTGGAACTGGCTA
>DAHVOF010000017.1 GCA_027318945.1 Actinomycetota bacterium
GTCGGCGTCCGCCAGCAGTGCGCTCAGGCACATCTATCCGGCCCTCAGCTTCCCAGCACCGCAGGGTGCCTGGGTGTACCCCAAGCTCTTTTGCTGCGATTCCGATTGAAACGATGAAACGATGAAACGATGAAACGAGCACATAAGCCTTATACCATCATCTACGCACAAGTATGTAGCTATGGGTAAGCAGTTTCTTGCCCGTTTCCTCCAGCAGTACCGGAATCCGGTCCGCCGCTGCTGGCATCGAATGCCTGCCCGCGCTCCAATTCAAACCCTCCCAGCAACCGGCCCGCCTGCGACGAATCTTGTCACGCGCCAATCAAGCCAGCGACAACACGGCATCTCAATATGGATAGAACCACATGGACTTGACACGCAGTTGTTCAGCGATGCTTTAGCAGAGTTTTAAGATCAGTCAAAAGCGCGGCGGGACGTACGGGCTCGAATTGATCTGAAATCTCGTCGATGGTTTCAATCTCTTCTCTCGAGAGCTCGATATCGGCAGATGCCACATTCGATTCGAGTTGGCTGACACTCGACGCGCCTGGAATCGCTGCAACATTCGGCTTCGAAATAAGCCACGCCAATGCAATTTGGGAGGGTGTGGCATCATGCGCAGTTGCAATTTCTGCAAGCTTGTCGAGCAGCGGCCTCATCCGATCGAGATTCGCCCGATGAAAGAATTTGCGCGCAGAACGCATCCCCTTGGGACGGTTTTCGGAACTGTATTTTCCGCTAAGCACACCCTGTTCGAGAGGAGAATAAGCAATGATGAGCCTATTATTTGCCTGTGCAAATGGAAGAAGCTCCTTCTCCGGTCCCCGACTCAGCAAGGAAAAATGAACTTGATTTGAAATGATCGGCCGCCCAAACACGATCTCTGCACTCCTCCACTGCCTCAAGGAAAAGTTTGAGACCCCGATATTCTTTGCAAGTCCTTCATCTACCAGTTGCCTCAAGCCAATCGCTGTCTCTCCGATCGGCATAAGCGGATTCGGCCAATGCAGCTGATAAAGATCCAGAGAATCTACGTTTAGCCGATTGGCGCTCGCCTTTGCCCTGGACACCACGAGAGAGCGAGTGGGGAAAATTGGAAACAGCTTGGTTGCGATGTACACCTGGTCACGCAAACCCACGATCGCATTGCCGATAACCGATTCCGACTTGCCGAAACCATAGAACTCTGCTGTATCAATCAGATTGACACCGAGCTCGAGAGCACGGTGCACCAGTTCAATTGCGGTTCTATTGGCGTATTCAGGTCCGTATCCCCACTCTCTGGAGCCGAACTGCCATGTTCCTAGCCCTATGGCGGATACTTTCGCGGCCGATATCTCGACATACTTCATAAATCAAGCTTAGACCTGCCAGCCGACAAACGACTAGCGCTATTTTGGCGCCATCCTCAAAGCTCCGTCGAGTCTTATCACCTCGCCATTCAGGTAGCCGCTCCGAATGATCATCTCCACTATTTGTGCGTAGTCCAACGGCATTCCGAGCCTCCTAGGGAACGGCACGCTCGAAGCCAATGCGGCGCGCACCTCATCTGGAAGCTGCCCCAGCAACGGAGTATCGATGATCCCCGGCGCGATGGTCATGACTCGAATGCCAACACTCGACAGATCGCGCGCTGCGGGCAAGGTTAGGCCAACCACGCCGCCCTTCGAGGCCGAGTAAGCTACCTGACCGATCTGACCGTCGAATGCGGCAACGGAAGCGGTATTTATAATCACACCGCGCTCGTTGTCCCCCAGAGGTTCGTTAGCGGCCATGGCTGCCGCCGCAAGGCGCAATACGTTGAACGTTCCGATGAGATTGGTACGCACAACGCGCTCGAAATTCGCAAGATCATGAGGCGCACCATCCCTGGTCACGATGCGCTCCGCATGGCCGATGCCGGCGCAGTTGACGACCGCCCGGAGCTGCCTGCGCATCGCCGCCTTTTCGAGCCCCAGCCTGACGTCGGATTCATTCACCACATCTCCAGCTGCCCAAGACGCGGCATCGCCGATCGCCTCGGAAACTTCCGCCAATCGCCCCTCATCTCGATCAAACAGCGTTACGAAAGCTCCGAGGCCTGCGAGGTGTCGCGCAGTAGCTGCCCCAAGTCCAGAGGCGCCTCCTGTCACGAAAACTGAAAGTTTAGAAATGTCCATCTGACTAACTTAGACCAAAGCAACCGTGCCATCCACGCATCGGGTAGTCGGAATCGCATCAAGCGGCACGGGTCAGACGTCCTGCAATTTGATGCGCCGGCTGGCACCCCTTAGAACAGCTCTCCCTGTTGCGGACGCGTAGATCTGCGCGCCAAACCTGCAGCGTAAGTGGCCTGCTCGTTCGCCAATCGGTCAGCCTTCTCGTTCATCTCAATGCCCGAATGGCCCTTAACCTTGTGAAAAGTCACCTGACCCCTATCCTTGTAAAGCTTTATTAAGGGTCTCCAGATATCTTGGTTCGCTACCGCCTCACCCCGGGCATTCTTCCAGCCACGGGCTTCCCAACCCTTCCACCATTTGCTCTGAAAGCAATTCACGACGTACGCGGAGTCCGAATAGATTGCCAATTCGCCCTCATGGCTCTTTATGGCTTCGAAAACAGCAAGCGCCTCCATCCGCTGATTGGTGGTATGCGTTTCGTATCCTCCGGCGGCAATTCCATCTTCGCGCACCCATGCCCAGCCCCCTGGACCAGGGTTTCCAAAACATGCTCCATCAGTAAAGATAATTAACGTCATAAATCCTCGTGAGCCAGAAGTTCGGTTATGCCCAGTTTCATAAATTTATTAAAAACTCAATACAAATCTAGAACCTGGATATCTATATCGCCTCAGGGTGAATAGAGTGACATATTAACGGCTTAATAGTCAGATAATCCAGCCCTCAAATAATGGAAGTATGGAGCAGTGATATTCGACGGATTCTCACATCAATTACCAGATACTGACCCAGAAGAGACGCAGGAATGGGTCGATTCTCTGGCGGCAGTAATCGATTCTAAAGGCCGGCCAAGAGCCACCTATCTATTGATGAGGCTTCTCGAAAAGGCCAGGGAATCGCAGGTGGGTTTTCCTGCTTCCGTGTCAACTCCCTACATAAACACCATCTCCGCCGAACAGGAGCCCTGGTTTCCGGGAGACGAATATATGGAGCGGCGTATTCGGGCATTTATACGTTGGAACGCAGCCGTAATGGTCACTCGAGCGAACGTGCTTTCCGATGGCATCGGGGGACATCTCGCCACCTACGCCTCTTCGGCATCGCTCTATGAGGTGGGTTTCAACCACTTTTTCCGCGGGAAGGCTGATGGCAACTTTGGTGACCAGGTCTTCATTCAAGGACACGCTTCCCCAGGAATTTACGCGAGGGCGTTCCTTGAAGGGCGCCTAAAAGAGGAGCAGCTCGACAACTTCAGGCAGGAAGTCGGCGGAGCAGGCCTTTCTTCTTACCCGCATCCACGCCTTATGCCGGAATTTTGGCAGTATCCAACAGTGTCGATGGGGCTGGGACCCATAACGGCTATTTACCAGGCGAGATTCAACCGTTACATCGATCACCGTCACATTGCCGATACCTCAAACAGCAAAGTTTGGTGCTTTGTGGGCGACGGTGAAGTCGATGAACCTGAAACTCTGGGCGCACTTTCCCTGGCCGCGAGAGAGAAGCTTGACAACCTTATTTTTGTTGTCAACTGCAACCTCCAGCGGCTTGACGGTCCCGTTAGAGGCAACGGAAAGATCATCCAGGAACTTGAAGCAGTATTTCGCGGAGCAGGATGGAATGTCATCAAGGTCATTTGGGGAAGTGCCTGGGACAAGCTTCTTGCCGAAGATGTGGACGGAGTACTTCTCAACAAGATGAACTCCACGCCAGACGGCGATTTCCAAAAGTATGCCACAGAGAGCGGCGAATATATTCGCGATCACTTTTTCGGACCCGATCCTCGACTGCGAAAGATGGTCGAGCACTTGAGCGACAAAGAGCTTCAAGGCCTGCCGAGAGGTGGCCACGACTACCGAAAACTTTACGCTGCATACAAAGCCGCGACAGAAAACCAGGGCGCACCAACCGTCATCCTTGCGAAGACGATCAAGGGCTGGACTCTCGGACCGGAGATTGAAGCAAGAAACGCAACCCATCAGATCAAGAAAATGAACAAGGCGCAACTCCTTCGACTGAGAGACCGCCTGAGGCTTCACGAAGAGATACCGGAAGAGACGCTTGAGAACAAGCTGCCCCCTTATTACCGCCCCAAAGAGGGTTCACCTGAATACGAATATCTCGTTTCGCGAAGAACGTCACTCGGAGGTCCGATCCCATCGAGA
>DAHVOF010000043.1 GCA_027318945.1 Actinomycetota bacterium
GGTACATGTGCGAATCGTGTCGAAAAATACCAGGCTACCGCGTGCAGCGAGATGAACTTAGTTTGTTGGGTTGAATGTTGGGTTGGAACAAGCAGATTTTACTCTTGGCTAGTCAACCACGTGCATCAGGCCGAATAGACATAGCTTGGCACTCTCACGGCCCATAGGCACGATCTTCACTCCAACGCGTCAACAAACTCCTCTATCAATACGCCCGCCCGAGACTCGTGGGATCTTAGGCACTCTGGGGAACGGTGAACGTAGTAACTAGCGGCGCTTCGTGTAGAGTAAGAGCAAACTCCTCAAGACATAAGGTGGTCGCCTCCCTGAGATTGTCGACGGCTTCATCAACGGGCTCTCCTTGGGTAGTCGTGCCGGTCTCAGGATTCAAGGCGACAAAGCCCCCTTCGTCTGCATGCATCAGTACGGCAGTCAACTGCATTGGGCCTACTTCTGCATAATTCCTAGCCACAACAATTGCGCAAGGTTTGTCGAAACCATAGCTCCACATTACCAGGGCGGTTGGCGGACAGGTCGACCGACCTGGGCAATGACAGCCATGTTGCCGGGCGTGTTTGACGTATTACACCACTCCATTGCAGCAATGCTTCATCGTCGCATCGCCGTTCGACCTCCACTGGTGGCACGTTCCATAGTCATCGGTGACAGCGGTCAAAGCGAGCCTTGTTCTCAAAGTTGGGGTAAGCTTAATTTGAGTTAGATGCGAGGAGAGCCCAATGTTAGTGGCCTCAGTGGTCCTCTTGTTGGCGATAGTTGCAGCCTCGATGCTGAGCCTGCACTTAGGTCCGCACGGCTTGGTCGTATCTGGCCTCATCGGTGCCATATCAGGTTGCGTTCTAATCGTCGATATCGTGTTTCTCGCCAACGTTGCTCCCCCCGGCCTATCTCTACTATTTCTCGTAGCGGTTGTCCTTGTGTCTGTGGCGGCATTCGGCTTTGGAGTCCGGGCGATCAGAACTTCCAGGGGATTGGCTTTGGCGGATAGAGAAACGAAGCTGCTCTATGCCAGCGGGGTGGCACTAACGGATTTGACGCCAATGGGAGCAGTGAGAATACTCGGTGAGACTTGGTCCGCTGAGTCGCTCTCGGGAGCCGTAAACGCTGGAGTCGAGGTCTATGTATCAGAAATCGACGGGCTGCGACTGAAAGTCTATGCAAACCCGACGCTGTCACAGCGCATCGAACAGGAGAAGAACGGATGATCGTCGTACTTGGGGTAGTCGTTGCAGTGCTTGCAATACTGGTGCTTACTGCCTCTCGATCAGTACGCATCATACGAGAGTATCAACGAGTGGTGCTGTTCCGGCTTGGACGGGCGGTAGGTGCAAAGGGGCCTGGACTGATATTCATCAACCCAATAACCGATCGTATCTCCCTAGTGGATCTGAGAGAGCTTTTCCTGGAAATTCCGCACCAGACGGCGATCACCAAAGACAACGCATCCATCTCGATCGACTTCATCATGTTCTACAAAGTCCTCGATCCCGTTATGTCTGTTGTGCAGGTGCGCGATTTCTCCGGCGCAGCGCTGAACATCGCCGCTACCACCTTGCGAAGCGTTGTCGGTGAGATGAGTCTTGACGACGTTCTGTCAAAGCGAGAGGACATGAATAACGCTCTTCGGACCAAGCTCGACGATGTGACAGAGCGCTGGGGAGTTAAGGTGACAAACGTTGAGGTAAGAGAGATCAATCCTCCCTCTGGCGTCCAGGAAGCGATGACGAGGCAAATGTCCGCGGAACGGACTCGCCGTGCCGTTGTTACGGAGTCGGAGGGACAGCGCCAAGCTGCAGTCACGGTCGCAGAAGGTCAGAAGCAGTCCGCCATTCTGGCGGCAGAGGGACAGCGCCAAGCTGCGATCCTTGCAGCGCAGGGCGAACGCCAAGCTGCAGTGCTACGGGCTCAAGGTCTTGCCGGAGCTCTCGATGCAATTACCGCTTCAGCGGGCGGAGCAGGGCCGAACACGATGGTTCTTCAGTACCTTGATGCTCTCCGGCAGATGGCTAGCGCTCCCTCCACCAAGTTCGTGCTTCCCATGGAGTTGACAAACCTCTTTGCTGGGGTAAGGAATCTGGCTGAGCAGTTTTCAGGCGCAACAACAAAGGTGCGAGATAATCCGGAAAACAGTGTCGGTGCAATCGAGGTTTCTGGAGATGATGGTGCCTCTGCTCCTAGCTCCGCGACACCGGTCGATGTTGAGGCCAGCTCTCAGGATAGTGCCGAATCACCAACGGTGTAGGTTCAGCCCGTAGCGGCAGTCACAATTTGAACTATGTTGCTCTGGGCATGGGAAAGTGCAGCGATTTCACAAATTCGTCTTGCTAATTACATGCGGTTTGAACCACTTCGGGAGGATTCTTTGAAGTCGAAGTGCTCTTGACCGCCAGGCAATATCAGAAGTTGATTCGGAGTGAGAAACCAAGCGACAACCAGAGGGCCGCCACGACCATCGTAAGTGTCATGACCGACACTGTGATCACACAGCATGTTCAGTCACTGTGTCGCACACATGATCAGCTTGGCTGTCGCGTAACACATGACAGGCAATCCCGGTCGAGACGGAATTGCTCCGAAGTTGTATTCTGCGGATTATTTGTCAGCAGCACATGTCGAAAAACATTAGTTTTGCGACGTGCTCTCGCCGACGGGAAATGAGAGCACAATAAAGGAGCAACGATTGTGCGAAAAACCCTGTCGGAATGCGAAAGTAACGGAAACTGTGCAGAAGGGGTTTTACGACATGCTGGTCGGATATATGAGGGTCTCCACCACAGATAAGCAAAGCACGGATCTCCAAAGGAACGCACTTACTGCTGCAGGGGTTGATCCAAGGCATATTTTCGAAGACAAAGCCTCAGGCGCAAAAGATGATCGGCCAGGGCTGAAAGCAGCACTTGACTTTCTTGCCCGAGGCGATGTCCTGGTTGTGTGGAAACTAGACAGGCTCGGACGATCACTTTCACAGTTGATCGAAGTCGTCGATTCCTTGAAAGAAAAGAATATGGCATTCAAGTCTCTCACCGAAGCACTTGATACTACTACTCCGTCTGGCGAACTGTTGTTCCATGTGTTCGGCGCTCTTGCTCAGTTCGAGCGAGCGCTGATATCTGAACGAGTAACCGCCGGACTTGAAGCCGCCAGAAACCGTGGCAGAGTTGGAGGAAGGCCGAAGGCAATCAGTTCGGAGATGCTTGAGGCAATTCTTGAGGCGCTTAAGTCTGGAGTATCGAAGGCTGCGATCTGTCGAACATTTGGCGTGAAGCGATCTACGTTGATCGGAACTCTAAAACGTTTGGGAAATGGCATCTAGATCTACAGAAAAGTACTGGACCTGTGGCACTCAAAATCTGTGTCCGCGGCACTTTTTGGGCGAAAACTCGGTGCATAATCCCTTATAGAGGCCAATCATTATGTTTCTATCCAGCAAGGGGTCCCGCTGGGCTACATCTGATATTAGAGGTTAGGCTTTGCCCTGACTTCACAACGACATCTTTCGCGCATTTGCGAAGTCCAACCACTACGACCTTATAGTTTCCGGGTGGAGCTGTGAAATGAAAACCCTTCCTGGGTGAAACCCTTTCCGACTTGACGAGTCGGCCATTAGATCTTGCCTGTAGATCAACAGTAGACGAAAATCCCAGGGGCTGAAATCCAGCAACTGGACTTCTGGCTAAGATACTCCCCTCGACAGAACCTGTTTGGCTGCCACACCCTGTAAGCAACAGAGCCGAAAATAAGCCAGCCGCCAGGAGCGGACCAATTATGCAGAATTCGTCTGCACGGACCT
>DAHVOF010000053.1 GCA_027318945.1 Actinomycetota bacterium
CATTAAGCCCACCCATGGAACAATGACGGGCGCTCTTGGTACGGCCATCCACTGTGGCTAGCCCAGATAGGCAGTGCGGTACCGCTGCAACCTCCCATGCGGCCTAACGCAAGCGTAGCCAGTTACGTCACAATATTGCGAGGCCGGTCTCGCCGGTATGTCTGTCTTGCTCGCGTGACCTGACGTAGAACCCTGTCTTCTTACGAAATGCGTGGTACCAGCCTTCGCAAAATCAGCCCAAGGTACCAATGTGGGTATATGCCGAAAATACCGCACAAACGTTGCCTATGCGATCCGCAACAGTAGTGCTGTCGAATTTGCAAACCAACCAGGTACAATTTTTGGTATGTCCGAATCCTCTAGATCGGAGCCGCCGAGTACCGGGGCCGACGTGCTGCACCTCTCTTCTCTGTTGGGAGAACCTGTAGAGAATCCAGACGGGCATCAAGTCGGTAGGCTAGTAGACGTAATTGTGCGGCTTGAGGATGGAGGATATCCTCCGCTCATAGGGCTGGTTCTAAAAGTCGACGGTGGTGAAATCTTCGCCCACATGCGTCAAGTGGCTGAACTCGGCCCGGAACGAGTTGCACTCGCACACGACTCCGCACGACTCGGCTCATTTGAGCGTCGGCAAGGCGAAGTCCTCCTCGGACGTGACATGCTGGCCAGGCATTTAATTCATCTCAAGCGGGTACGCCTCGTGCGAGCAAATGAAATCGAGCTGGCATTTGTCAATAATCGCTGGCAAGTCATCGGAGTTGATCCGACATCCAAGCCGGTGTGGCGGCGATTGCTTCCACGCACAATGCGCCACCGCGTTAAAGAAGGCGTAATGGTCGACTGGACTGACGTCCAGCCGTTTGTCTCCCACGTGCCGTCCGCCAGATTGCACATGCCGTTTCGCAAGCTGCAAAAGATCCACCCCGCGCAGTTGGCAGACCTTGTCGAATCAGCCTCCCATGAGGAAGGCGAGGAGATAATCCGCGCAGTTGGCGAGGACCGGGAACTTGAAGCGGATGTTTTTGAAGAGTTAGATGCCGAACATCAGGTGGAATTCTTGATGTCACGATCCGACGGTGAAGCTGCAAGGTTGTTGGCGAGAATGGCCCCTGACGACGCAGTTGACCTTCTCGAGGAGCTGGAGCAAGAACGAAGGCTTCCAATCTTGCGCATGGTGCCCGCGCCAAAACAGCGAAAACTCCGAGCGCTTTTAAGCTACAACCCCGAAACCGCTGGCGGATTAATGAACCCGGATTTCGTAGGAGTGTCCAGCAACAGTACCGTGGGCCAAGCCCTGGAAGCCGTCAGAAAATCCACCGCCCCTGCTGAGGTTGCGGGTGTGGTGTTCATCAGCGACAAAGCGAACCGTCTGACCGGGACAGTACTTGTGACGCAGCTTCTCAGATCCGACCCGTCATCACCACTCGAGAGTGTGGCTCATCCGATTCCCGTTGCTCTGCCGTCCGATGCCGATGTGCACGAAATTCTGCGTGCGATGAACGATTTCAACCTTGCCGTGGCCCCCGTTGTTGATTCGGAACAGCGGATCCTCGGGCAAATCACAGTTGACGACGTGCTCGAGCTTCTCATGCCCGAAGGATGGCGCCGTCAATACGGGATGACGTCCACCAGCTAGAAAAGGCCTGCTCCGAATCGTTGGCTCTACTCGCCCTTGAGCGCCTCAAATTGGAAGGTCAAGACAATCCCTATTATTGATGCGAACCAATTTCTACCTTTTCTTGAACTGCGATCTGTCGCAAAATTGAAACTTCAGGGTAAGATAATCCCGGCCTGTATTGGAAATGACTTGTTTAAGGTTGCCAATGGGCCGCTGCCACGAACTTCGCTGGCGGCATCGAGATCGAAGAAGGAGCAAAACTGAGCGCCGATAGAGGGACACCTCGCAAACTCAAGGCGCCCAAAAGCTTCGCGGACACGACTCCTTAGCCGGGAGTCCCGGGCAGGCTTAGGGCGCCGAAACTGTAAAAGCATTCCTAAGTCGCCTGGAGGTATCGTGCCGTGCCCGAAGAATTCGTCTCCGCACACACAGAGCCAAGTGCTGTGCTTGATGAAGCGCACCTTGGCGACATCCGCGGCGCCCTAGGCACCATTCGACAGCACGATTCCGATTCACGGAGAACGTGGAAGGCTCGCCTCATCACCCTAGCCGCCATAGTCGGACCAGGAATAATCGTCATGGTTGGCGATAATGACGCTGGTGGCGTGGCCACATACTCCCAGGCGGGTCAAAATTTTGGCACCAGTCTTCTCTGGACATTGATCCTGCTTATCCCCGTGTTAATAGTCAACCAGGAGATGGTAGTGCGGTTGGGCGCCGTGACTGGAGTGGGACATGCTCGTTTGATTAAAGAGCGATTTGGCCGCTTCTGGGGCTGGTTTTCGGTAGGCGACCTATTTCTGCTCGATTTCCTAACCATCGTCACCGAATTCATCGGAGTCGATCTAGCCCTCGGCTATTTCGGCGTGAGCAAGTACATTTCAGTGCCCGTGGCCGCTGTCGGTCTTGTCGCCATGACAGCCAGCGGGAGCTTTAGACGCTGGGAACGCTTCATGCTGATCTTTGTGGCAGCAAACTTTCTCGTCATTCCACTAGCCATTATGAGCCATCCGCACGCAGGACCAGTACTTCACGGTCTTGTCGTTCCGGGAATAAGCGGAGGTGTCACTTCGACCTCGGTGCTCCTGATCATTGCCATCGTTGGTACAACGGTTGCCCCATGGCAACTTTTCTTCCAGCAGTCCAACATCATAGATAAAAGGATCACCCCCCGCTGGATCAACTACGAGCGAGCTGACACAGTAATTGGCTCGATAGTCACAGTCGTAGGTGCAGGAGCAATGATAGCCACTTGTGCATTTGCATTCAGCCACTCGCATTTTTTCGGCGCTTTCAACAACGCCGGAACGGTTGCAAGCGCCCTGTCAAAGCAGTTGGGTTATGCAGCGGGAGCCCTATACGCCGTAGTCCTTCTTAATGCCTCGATAATTGGTGCGGCCGCCGTGACACTAGGCACTTCCTACGCGTTCGGCGACATGTTTGGCGCGCGACATTCACTTCATCGAACCTTCACTGAGGCTCCCGGGTTTTATGCAAGCTATGCCGGCCTTGTGGCCGTAGCAGGTGCCATTGTTCTTATCCCCCACGCCCCGCTCGGCCTAATAACTACCGCCGTACAGGCTCTCGCAGGCTTACTACTCCCGTCTGCCTCGCTTTTTCTCCTCCTCCTTTGTAATGATCGCGAGGTTTTAGGCCCATGGGTGAATCGCCTGTGGCTGAATGTCATTGCCATCCTGATTATTGGAGTTCTGATAATACTCTCGTTGATCCTCGTAATCACAACCTTATTCCCGAGCGTCAATGTGACGACACTATTCCTAATTCTCAGCGGTATCCTCGTCCTGGCGCTGGCTGGCGGAGCACTTAGTTACGTACTAAAGCGCAGCAAAAGCAGAGGCGCGTCAGAAGGCGGAGAATCCGTAGATCGAAGAGAAACCTGGCGTATGCCTCCTCTCACGCTCCTTGGGCGACCCAAGTGGTCCAAGGGCCGCACTGTAGCGATTTGGTCGCTTCGCGGATACCTTTTCATCGCGGTAGCGCTTCTCCTCGTCAGAGCAATTCAGCTTGGGATCGGCGGTCATTAGAAAAAGTCTTGCCCGCAATCTCCTTGCGGCCTCGGCGCCCACCTTCCTGGCAACCAGTTACTGGATTTTTCTAAAACAGCGGCAAAAAGGACCCGAGTTGGGATGACAGGTGTTATCAACTCGTAACGCGACTTCAGGGTAAGCAGGAATTTCGGCATTTCTAGAGAATTCATGGCAACTCCCCCCGGAATTGCCGGTCTAAAAAATCTTCGGAGTTCGTCCTGGCAAGCCTTTGGCTACCCGAACTGCTAATAAATAACGTTACCTGTATGCAGAATAATCACACCCCACTTGCCCATAAGACGACGCGAGTGATGGAATTCATTCAGAAAGAGCTCTCTTCCTCGACTCCTCAAGAGCTTTGATCATGTCGAAATTGATCGGTCCATAGCTGTTCGGCTCGGGTTTTAACGACTCTCCAGCTAGGGCAGCGAGAGTAGCCGCCGTGCTTTGCTCCAGAGCGGCAAAATCGTAGCCACCCTCTAGAAAAGCAACAATTTTGGCATGCGGCACAAGATTTTTTACCCAGAGTGTGAGATTGCCAAAGTCTGCCGAAGTCAGCCCCATTTCGGTCAGGGGATCTTTCCTATGCGCATCGAAACCCGCGGAAATTAGCGTCCATGTCGGGTCAAAGTCTTCTACGCAAGGCGCGACCACTCGGTCAAAAGCCTCCAGATAACTGGGACCGGTAGTGTCTGCATGGAATGGGAGATTTACGGTATATCCCTTCCCCTCACCCCTGCCCACTTCGCGTGCCCGTCCAGTTCCCGGATATAGCGGGTATTCATGCGCCGAAACGTAGAGCACCGACGAGCTTTCAAAGAACATCTCTTGCGATCCATTGCCGTGATGAGCATCAAAATCGTAGATGAGCACCCTTTCTCCCCTGCTGGCCAAATCCGCGGCTAGCACTGCAATGTTGTTGACTAGACAGAAACCCATTGCCCGGTCGCTCACGGCGTGATGACCAGGAGGTCTGACGGCGAGAAAAGCGGCATCTGCCTCTCCCGCCCTAATCTTCGCTGAGGCACCTATTCCCGCACCCGCAGCAAGTGTCGCAGCCTCCCAAGAACTCATGCTCGCAGACGTATCCGGATCAAGCGTTCCGCCACCCATAAGGCAAAATCTTTCCAAAGCAGCCAGATATGACGGCTCATGAACTCGGCTCATCTGCTCCAGTGTTGCTGGCTCGGGAATAAAATCTTCGATAACTTCCTTGACCCCGCTAAGTTGGATTCCGCGTTTAACGGCGATAAGCCTTTCGGGAGTTTCTGGATGCAAAGACCCTGTGTCATGCTCAACAAATTTAGGATGCGTCCCAAATAAAATAACCATCTACATAGATCCTATATTTATTCTTCGGGTACCATTTGCAAGCTGCATGTACTTCACACGCGCCATAGAGCAGAGCTGGACTTTCGTTGGATACAAAACCTTCTGAGATAATCGAAGCATATGGTCAACACCTCAGGCTAAGTCCCTGGCACATGTCCAACACGAGCGCGCTCATGACCCCGCTCACGGCATTTCAACGCCTCAATACAAAGGCGGTCCAAGCTGGTATTGAAAATGCACGAAAATCCGGCTATACCGTTGTCTATACAAGTGCCTTGATGGACCCCGAGATTTCTGGCTTTCTCCAGTGCGGCTTTGCCGTGAAGGAACAGCTTTACGTGCTGAAACATTCGCTCGAGGAACTTCCAAAAAGTATCCGCTCCACCGGAGTAAGACTCCGCAAGCCAACCAACCGAGAGATGTCGGAAGTGGTCAAAGTTGACAGCAAGTGCTTCGATAACTTCTGGGCCATGGACTCCGAAGGTCTGAACGAAGCCATTACGGCTACAACTAGGGCTCGCTTCCGGGTTGCCGTTAATCATCAAGGAGCGTCCGGACCAACTCGCATACTAGGCTACGCCATAACTGGACTTGGCGACCGGAAGGGCTACCTCCAGAGACTTGCAGTCGATCCCGAATTTCAGGGTGCAGGAATCGCCCAGCAGCTTGTGCATGATGGGTTTGAATGGTTGCGCTTTTGGCGGGCACGGGAGGAATTTGTCAACACTCAGATTAGCAATGAAAGAGCCCTCGGATTCTACCTGAAAATGGGTTTCCATCTTTTACAAGAGAGGCTCAACATTCTCCAGTTAAATCTGAGTGCATAAAATTGCATATGACTACCCACAGCGACACCTTTCTCGCTATCGTTGCACCTGATGGAATCCGAAATGCCTTCTAATGAAAAGCTGGCTATCCAACGATGAGCACAAATGCCTAGAGAGCGCTCCCACTCCAATCGTGGAAAATCTAGACAGATACCTCCGTGGCGGGGTCCAATGCTGCTGGCCCTGTTGCTGATTCTTGTAGGCGTTTTCGTTCTCCAGCAAAAACCCGGCAAACCCAGCCTGCATAAACCTTCCACTACGACGACCCAGGCGACTGCTCATGCTTCCACCTCACAATCGACCTCCAAAAACTCCCTCCAAATCTCCTCAGGGCCCACGTGGGTTCACCCAGGCGCTCTTGAATCACTCGCACTGAACACATCTTCATTTCCTACTCAGCAAGGAATTGCCGTTTCTCTCGAGCTATTCTCTAAAATCCAGTCGAGATCCGAATTTCAGGTGATTATGAAATACGGACTCAAATCCCTCCCAATAGCTTCATCCCGCCCAGTCGCATTAACACAACTCCCCCAAGACTCTACGGGAAACCCCCAACTCAACTTCGAAATCTCAGAAACGGCGCCTCAGGGCATCGCTCAGGCAGGGAGTGCCAGTTTCATCCAGATTCCTTACTGCTCGCCAAACTGTTCCGGCGTCTATCCAATGCTTGCCGTCTTTGTAGAGGGATCGCAGATAGTGGGTACAGCCCTCACTGAAATAGCACTTGGGCAGTCGGTTCAAGCTCCCACCCCGTTGAACTTTGCCCTAGTCGTACAGGCCCCATTTACAGGGAATTCCCAAAACGACCTGAAGGCGTTCTCATTTCTTGTATCTGCGATAACTGCCAATCCATCCGCTGCAATCACCCTCAACTTACCCGGAGTCGTCCTAGAGGAAGCAGCTTCGTCCAACTCGCCCACCATCAAGAACTCCGTGGCACAATTGTTGCGATGGACGCAAAAACCCGATCATCAGATAATTACATCTGGCTTCGCGCCTCTCGATCTTCCCCAGCTCGCATCTAACGGATTGACTAGCTACATCGGCCAAGAACTAACCGCGGGAAGAGCCAGCGCTGGGCAATTGCTCCACCAAAACTTGAACGCGTCGAGCCCGATTTCAGTTCAGGGCGGCCTCACGTACCATAACGCAGGCACGTTGTCCAGCCTTGGCGTATCCAAAATACTGCTCTCGGACAAGTACTTCCAGCCTTTCAGCGAAAAATTTACGCTTTCAAAGCCGTTTCTTATTTCGACGAACTCATCCTCTGATCTAACCGTTCTGGCCGAGGATAGCGAACTCCAAAGTGACATCTCTGCCGGAACTCTTCCATACCAAGGCGCCAATCAACTATCGACAGATCTGGCTCAGATATATTTCGACCAGCCCAACGACTCCAACCCCCGTGTCATAAGCACCCTCTATCAGGTCTCGAATTCAGAGGACGCTGCCAAGCTCAATCAGATTCTGGCTGATGTCACGACATCACCCTTCCTCAAGACGGTCGACATCAACACAGCCTTCTCCCTGACTTCCAGTGAAACACTAAGTTACGGATTTCTTTCCAAACCCGCCACATACCTTCCGATCGATGCCGCGCGAATCCAGAGAGTTTCAAATGACATTGCGGCAATGACTTCATCTCTTGGCCAAAATACGGACCTAACCCAAGCTAGGTACAATCTTCTTGCATCCGTATCTCCGACACTTCCAAGCTCCGCTTCTAGCCAACTCCTTGACAAAAGCCAATCTTCCGTGTCCAAAGTCTCGGGCATGGTCTCACTCGCCTCCAACAAGGCATTCACGGTTACGGCAAGAAAAGTACAACTTCCGATTGCCGTCAGCTCCCAGCTGAAGGCACCTTTCAAGGGATACTTGGAGATAACTTCGGATCGGCTCTCATTCCCGAATGGCAACAAGATCCCTGTCGTGCTGAATGGCCCAAACACAACGCTTTCAATACCGATATACGCCGAAACTCTTGGTTTATACCTGATTTCGGCTAAGCTGCTCACAACCAACGGAAAGCTTGTTGTCGCTCAAACCTCGATAGAGATTAGATCTACTGCATTTTCAGCGGTGAGTATCGTACTTACATTAGGAGCATTCCTAGTGCTGGCTCTGTGGTGGATCCAGTCGTTTCGTCGCGGCCATCAGCGTAATAAGAAGCTGGTAAGAGAAAAGGCTTAGCGACAGTGGCAACCGTTGGAAGACCAGGAAATCGAAGCATATTCGGCTCCACCACGCTGAACGCTCTCGCAATGGCATCTGGAACGCTAGCTTCAAGGTTGACCGGGCTATTGAGGCTTTTGGCTCTTGCATATGCCCTGGGCATCGGACCGTTCTCAGACTCGTTCAACCTGGCCAACAACACTCCGAATATAATCTACGACCTTCTCCTCGGGGGGATAATTTCGGCATCGATACTTCCAGTCTTTGTCGGCCATCTCGCCAAGGACGATGACCGCTCAGCGTGGGAAGCTATTTCGTCTATCTTCAGTGTTGGTCTTGTGCTCCTATTGGCGGGAACCGTTTTATTCGAAATCGCGGCTCCAGGGATCATACATCTATACCTAATTGTAAATCACACGCAGATCGCAGCGCAGCAGCAACGCGTAGCTACCCTACTACTCAGATTCTTCGCCCCTCAACTGCTCTTTTACGGCCTCATCGCATTGGTAACAGCTGTTCTGAATGCCAGATCCATTTTCGCCCCTCCTGCCTACGCTCCCGTAGTTAACAACGTCATAGCGATAGTCGTATTCGCCGCTTTCTCGGTTATCAAGAAATCGCTCGCGCTCGGAACAATTCATCCGTTTTCCCCGGCGGTGCTTCTACTGGGAGTGGGTACCACCGCCGGAGTAGCATTTCAGTTTCTTTTCCTGGTTCCCTATCTCGAAAAAGGACGGGCGAGACTCAGTTTTCGGCCGAACTTTCGCAGTCCTGCCGTCAAAGAAATTCGGTCCATATCAGGCTGGACTATTGGCTTCGTAATTACAAACCAAGTTGCCCTATTCTCGGTACTCGCCATCGCTGCTGGATCGATACCCGGGACCGTCAGCGCCTACTCATACGGGTATATCTTTTTCCAGCTTCCATATGGAGTCGCAGCGTATTCAATTATGACTGCATTAATGCCGGAACTTGCCCATTCCTACTCCAAGGGCGATGTCGATCAATATAGAAGAAGGCTTGCCACCGGGCTTAGATCCTCGGTTACGGCGATGATTCCAGCGGCCCTTGCATATCTCGCGATAGCCCAACCAATGCTTATCCTTTTGCTGGCCCATGGAGCGGCACGGACCGGAGGGGTGAATCTCACAGTCGAAACTCTTCAAGGGTTCTCCATCGGATTGCCCGGATTCGCCGGCTATCTCGCGGTGGTTCAAGCGTATCAATCCATAAAACGCACGCGTGTCGTCTTTTTCCTTTACCTTTTGGAAAACGGCCTGAACATTGCCCTTGCAATTATCCTGCACCACTACTACGGGGCATTCGGTCTTGCCCTCTCCCTGTCCATTGCATACACTGTGTCCTTTTTCATAGGCCTCCTCACCCTGTTCAGGGGAAACTTGCTACATACCCCCTTGACTCTTCTGAGACCATGGTTTAACTCCCTGGCCGCATCTGTGGCAATGTACGCAGCACTTCGAATTCTCATCTCTAGAATTGGCGTATCGACTGGGTTTCATCTGCTCTTGCAGGTGGTTCTTGAAGTGATTGCAGGGGCTCTGGTCTTTGCTGCAGTTACGCTGATCGGAACTCAGGTTGACTCATTGATAGACAGGGGTCATTAAGTGAGTGTGAAGGTTGTTGTAGATTCTGGCGGAGACATCCCTAGCGATCTGATTGCAAAGCACCAGATAGAGATTGTCCCGCTCAAAATCAGATTTGGCGACACAGAGTACGTTGACACCAAGGAACTGACCACTGACCAGTTTTGGGAACTCTGCAAGACATCCAAGGAGCTGCCGCAGACCGCAGCCCCGTCTTCAGGCGACTTTGAAGCATCATTTAGGCAGGCAAAATCCGACGGCTTTGACGAAATCGTCTGCATTACGCTCTCCTCAGATCTATCAGCTACATTTCAGGCAGCAACCTTGGCGGCCAGAACCTTCGAAGATGAGCTGAAGATCGAGGTAATCGACTCGAGACTTGCGACATTCGCAATGGGGAACCTTGCGATCGCATCTTCGGTGGAGGCGGCCCAGGGCTCGAACGCGGAGCAGATCGCCGCCATGGTGCGAAACAGAATTCCTAGTATGCACGCGTTTGGAGCTTTGGACACCCTGGAAAACCTACGAAAGGGCGGCCGAATCGGAAAGGCAGCGGCTTTTTTTGGCTCGCTGCTATCATTCAAGCCGATAATAGATGTCCGAGATGGAGTCGTGGAGGCTGACTCGAAGCAGAGAACCCGCGGAAAGGCGCTCAGCTATCTGATCGAAAAAACCGTCAGCTTTGGAGAAATCACTGATCTAGCGATAATCCATGCCAATGCCCCAGACGTGGAAGACTTTGCAAAGCAGCTAAAGACTGCAACGGGTATCCAACAACTCACCGTAGCCAAGATAGGAGCAGTTATCGGCACTCACGCTGGTCCGAGAACCATGGGCATAACATTTCGAACGCTTGGCAAAGATACTCGTTAGGAATGAGTTGGGCGAAACCAAACTAGATTTGATCTGAAACCTCGGAGGATAACCGCATGACAACTCCAGAAGATTCTTTAGGACGAAGCGATGATTGGTCGGCCAGAACCGCTGACACGATTGCTTCGACAGTAGGCGCGCTTCGAGAGAAAACCGTAGGGCCTCTCGTCAAGCTGACTCGAGTCATCGTTTATGGGATTCTTGCTCTTGTCGGACTCCTTATGGTGGGAATTCTGTTTTCTATTGCATTTATTCGGCTCTTAGAGGTATACGCATTTGAAAACCGCGTTTGGATCGCCTATTTGCTTGTCGGCGGAATTATGATGCTGCTCGGATTGTTTCTATGGAGTAAACGCACCAAGCGCTGATAAGTGATTCGAGGTTACAGTGTCTGAAAAAGTCAAGGTTGCGATTATCGGTTCGGGTCCCGCGGGCCTTACCGCCGCAATTTATGCCGCCCGAGCAGATCTGGATCCAGTTGTCATAGAAGGCGAACCGTCCTCCACTACGGACCAGCCGGGCGGCCAGCTAATGCTGACGACGGAAATAGAGAACTTTCCGGGTTTCGTGGACGGGATCATGGGTCCTGAACTCATGTCCAATTTCAGGAACCAAGCGCAAAGGTTCGGCGCCAAATATGACACCTCCAAGGTTTCCAGGCTCGATTTCACTGAACGTCCATTCAAGCTTTGGACCACTGATCAGGAAGGCGTGGAGCCAAAATATCTTGCAGATGCGGTGATCATATCTACCGGGGCGCGTTCGCTCCTTCTCAATGTTGACAGAGAGACAGAACTCATAGGGCACGGAGTATCAACCTGTGCGACCTGTGATGGATTCTTCTTCCGTGATCATGACATAGCGGTGGTGGGTGGAGGCGATTCAGCTCTCGAGGAAGCAGGATTTCTCACCAAGTTTGCAAGGTCAGATC
>DAHVOF010000059.1 GCA_027318945.1 Actinomycetota bacterium
TCAGCATTTACCTCCCTTGACATCCAAGCTCATGCAATCATCACGCTGTAATATCTGCCTTGCCACGCCGCCCGAATTTGAGACATGCGATGCATCCTGCCGGAAGTAGCTAATCCTGAAGTGGCACCGGTCTCGCAACAGTCGAAAGCAAGAGTCAGTGATGCTGCTCAGAGTAAATGCTCCTCTTGCGGTGGCGTTCGAAGCTGGCATAATGCACGTGTGCGTACATCAGTGCACGTCGTTAAATTGCCGATTGCACCACGGCTTGGCTCGAAGATAGTTTACATCAGGATAGCTGGGCCGGTAGCTCCAATGAAATTCTGTCCGGATTCATCTATCTTCCAAGCCGAGATTGGGCGTCGCTGGACTACTATCAGCTGTCGATAGTGCGAAAGTGGTGATTCCAGTTGACGGATATGGCTTGCGATTAGTGGGCGCTTCCAAACAATGCGCCGGAAAAGCGGACGATTGACGTATCAGGAGTCCACCATGAAACCTTTCGTAAGCGGGAAAGATCAGAGAAAGATGGAGCTGCCGAACGAATTACGGGAGCAAATGAGATCGTGCTTAAGACGTACACAGAATTTCCAAGCAGATGCCATTGACATCCGACGGTGGTTGACGAATTGTTGGCCATGGTGAATGCACACGAATTTCAGCCTTCAAGATCATCGCGTCTTGTCGTCAAACCGGACTGAGGGCACCTGGTTGCGCCGCCGCCCTCCAAGGCCCGTCCTGCGATCTGCACATTCTGGTTGGGCCAGTCAGACCACCGATAGTCCATAAGTGCGCTCTGCGCGTTCGGGGGAAAGTAATCCGTCCTCGATATCGGCCAGAACCAACTCCTTTTCGCGTAGTTCTGCGGGCCCGAAGCCACCTCCCCCCATCCCTCTTACATATACGACATCACCGGCATTGATTTCGAGACCCAAAGCAGAAGGTTGTTGGGTTAGGACTTCCTCTTCCCCATCGAGTTCCTCATAAAGAGGTACTTGGCTTTTCAACCTGTTTAAAATATCCGTACGACGTTTGATGAGTATTTTGGAAGGAGATCCGTCTTCACCGCCCAAAAAACCCCGAGAGCCGATATCCCGACCTATATAAAAGCTCAAATCGCTAGCAGTTTCGACACCGTACAGGCATCTGGACCAGTAACCTGCTCTTCCACCTCGATACTGGCCTGCTCCTTCAGAGTCAGCGAGGAGACCTCGCGAAAGATAAAGAATTGGATATCGGTATTCGTAGGATTCTATGCTGGGAAGAGCCGTATTGGTGGAACCAGCAATATTGGAGACGTCAATCCCGTCGCTGAAAGCGCGTGCGCCGCCACCGTGCAATGAGGCATCACCGCGAACCGTATACCATCTCCCAAGGGGGTCTGTCCCCGACCATTGAACGTCAGTGAATCCCCATCCCCATTCAGCCATAGCGTATTCTTGCCGACCAGTCCCGACCAAGGCCTGGGTCAACAAAGCCATCGTTAGACCTTGAACTCTCCAGCCCGTAATTGTTGATGCTCCGGAGCAAGGCGCAGGAGGATTGCAGTTAACCAAGGTCCCGCTGGGGATGTTGACGTCTACTAGATCGAAGGTTCCGGCATTCACTGTAAGATCGGGGAACAGCTGACACGCTAGGATGTTGTGGAGGTTTGCGACCGCGCACGGTAGTGCGCAGTTGATGAATGTCTTGGCCTCCCCATCCGTACCGGAAAAGTCGAATTCGAGCTTGTCTTCGCTCACGATTAGATTTGCTCTTATTTCATATACCCTGTCGTAGTCGAGATATTCTACGGCCTCGTAGCGACCCTTATTGAGACCTGAAATCCTCTCTTTCGCCTGCGCTTTTGCCAGCTCCAAAGAGCTTTCAAACGTTTGCTGAAGGGCGTCGGTGCCGTAGCGTTCGACAAGTGACAAAATCTTTTCCGAGGCAGCGAAGTTGGCGGAGATCTGAGCCTTCAAGTCGAGCGACTGATATCTAGGCATCCTGACATTATCCAAAAAAAGATTGAAGATGTCATCCCTGATTGTCCCGTCTTGGACAATGCGTGTTGGCTTGAAAATTATGCCTTCTTGGTGCCAGTCAGTTGCTAGCGGGGCACGCCCTGGCGTCATGGCGCCGACATCAACATGATGTGTGGCATTGCCTACCCACGCGACAAGATCCCCTTTGTAGTGAATCGGCATCATCACCGCGAGGTCGAGTATATGTAGAGCTCCGGAGTGCGGATCGTTCACGAGGTACATGTCTCCCGGTCGAATGTCATTTTCGAATCTCTTCATGCAGCTCTGTAGCATGTAGGACAGAGTCGTGCCATGTCGTGGCATCCACGTGGAATATACAACGGTACGTCCAGAGGCGTCTGACACGTTGAAGCCTAGATCGCGACCCTCCACTACGCCAGGGCTAACCGCGCAGCGCTGGAGCACGAGGCCGCCCTCGTACCCGATCCGCAACAAACGATTAGAAATGATTTCAGTGAGAACGGGATCGATGTTCATCTCCTAAATTGCTCCTTGAAGTGGTCTGAATAAGCCATCATGACAATGCAACGGCATCTTCTACGATACCAGTCGCTATTGCGGGAACTCCGGTGGATGTCGCTGATCGGGGCACGGTTCCGATTCGTTAACGTGCTTTTGGTAGAAGATTGCCCAGATTACTTGTGGTTTGAGGATGCAGAAATGTGGATTTCAAGATTGTATAAGGTTTGCCAGCATGTTGGGGACGCTATGGTGAGCAACGACATTTGTCTCGACTATCCGTTCTGATATTGGGAAAATTCGTTTTAGCGTCTCAGAACATGATACTTTTACGTATAGCGGCTGTTAGGTTTCTGCCTGGATTTGGAACGTTAGCACATGCGGGCGGGCATCTATTACATCCTGCGGACAGGGGCGCCTTCTGACTTGTGGCGTGCCCATTCGACTGCATATTCGACTAAGGTGTCAGGGATGTTAACACAGGAGGACCCGAAGGGTGGCGAGTAATCCTACTCCGGCGCGCCGAACCACGAACGTAGGCCAAGAGCTGTTTAGTCCTGTGACGTCGGCAAGGATTTCTGCGACGATCGTCAATCAAATTAGAGCGCTAATTCATCAGGGTCAACTTGCGCCAGGCGACAGACTTCCGTCGGAGCGGGAGCTATGTGCGTCTTTTGGTGTCAGCAGAATTACCATTAGGGACGCGCTGCGGGTTTTAGAGTCGTCGGGACTTATCGAAATTCGAGTGGGTGCGCACGGTGGCGCCTACGTAACAGCCCCGACCAGCTCGAATATAATTTCCGGTCTCACTGATATGCTTGCGATGTCGTCGCTCTCGGCTGCCGAGATCACCGAGGCGAGGATTATTTTCGAGTTGGGCATTATTGAGCTAGTATGCGCGCGGGCTAAGGACGAGGACTTTGATACTCTAGAGGAGATTTTGGAACGGTCGCGCGCAGCACTTGAAGCCGGTAGCTATAACACGGATCTTTCAGCCGAGTTTCATATAGGCCTTGCGAGAAGCGCGCACAACAGAACCCTCAACCTGATAGTGGAGGCCTTTCAGGGTCCATTACGATATTCGTTACTAGAGGCGAAAAACGCGGCACCTAGCATGGGCGATCCTGGAGTTGCCGAGCATCACGAGCTCTTGAAAGCGCTTCGCGATAGGGATCCAGTTGCGGCCAGGGATCTGCTCTACAGACATCTGAGTCGCACCTACCATCGACTCGCTAGGGAAGAGCTTCCCAAGTCCTGAACCTTCCGTTGGTTGCGCAGAAGTATGCCGATATGGCAAGTTCTATAAGCGTTGGAATCGGTGTTTGGACTAGCAAGCATTTGCCAATCGCCCACTGTCGACCATTATCTGCAGCTTAGATCTATTATTTATTGGGTTTTTTCGCCATGATAAGAAATGTGTAGTAGGTCTGCCAGGCCGTGGTGACTTCTTTAACGCCCGAAGAGGCTAGAGAGGCAAGGTGTTCTGAGAGTCCAGGAGCGGATCGGGTGTGTTGGTGGTCCGCTTCACTCTTGGCTTGCCTGCCGGGAAAGAGCTGTTTTCTGGCGGATCTAAGAACGGGATCCCAGTTAGATCCAAGGTAGGCGTGGTCGAGATTGATTATCCACCCGCCTGGTCGCAAGAGTCGCGCCACGTCTGAATAGAAGACGGTGAGTTCTTCGGCAGAGAAGTGGTGAGTGGCTCTCGACGTGAGTACGGCATCGAGGTCGGATGGGATATCCAAGGAAGCAACTCCGCTCATGTCTCCCACAATCCAAGAAACTCTATTCGAGTAGTCCGCAAGTTCCTTTTGCGCAACATTGCGCATACTCTCCGAGGCATCGTGCCAGATCCCAAAAGAGTCAGGAAAGTAGTCAAGAAAGACCTTAAGGAAAGTTCCGGGTCCCGATGCTATGTCTATGAATTTGGAAACCCTCCCCTTATCTGCCGAGACAATCGAGGCTGCAATCTTCCGGGGAAGGTCAAGCATTTCACGCTGTGAATCGGCATTGAGCCAATGTGCAGCCTCATCTTCGCTCCACTTTCGTGCCATCAATCGCTCCCTTCGTGATGTCTTGATAGATTGCTTCGAGACGACCCCGGCCAGACCACGGGGGTCAGAGCGTCTGTTGACCTCGAACTTGTCCACATTTATAATAACGTAACACCAATGTGGTCGGGCGAGACTTTGGTAAGATGTTTAGACGATCAGATTTGTTGAATGAGGAGGAACAATGAGCAAAGAAGGACGCGTATTTCTTCGCGGAATGACTTCGCAGACGTACGGACTCTCGGGGTTTCGCAATATGCAGCTTGAGCTGGACCGAGTCAGGAGTGAGTCGATTGTAACCGATGATGCGACAATTGGTCACTCTGGGGATTCCGAGGAGTCCCGTACTTGGTGGAAGATCGGGCCCGGGGATGACGAGTTCCTTACGCAGACTCTGCAAGTGCACTTCGTGGAGCTATTTCCGGGTGGTTCCAACCATGGGCATGGTCACCAGAACGACGCTCTGTTCTACATTCTGGAAGGCAAAGGTTACGAGATCCATGATGATAAGCGTTATGACTGGGAGAAGGGCGATCTTGTTGTCGTTCACAATGATTCCGTACACCGCCATTTTAATGCCTCAGATACCGAGCGTGCTCTCTGCATAATCTTCAAGGCCAAGTCACAGTGGATGTTTCTCGGAATGATCCAGCAAGGTCGGAGTGCTCCATTCGATAAAGAAGGTTTTGGCCCTCGGATCGACTGGAGTCAGGTATGGATGGATGACGTCGAGAACAGGAAGAAGGTTGTCAAGCCCTCCGATACTAAGTGGGAAGAGGTCCCCGGAGGCAGGGTGAGGGTGATGAGTTCACCCGAGCGGACCGATATCAGGACTTTTAGCGTGGACGTATACGAGCAGGAAGTTCGGCCCGGTTCGGAGAGCGAGGCCCACTGGCATATGGCAGACGAGGTTGTCTACGTGCTTTCCGGTGCGGGAAAGAGCCACCAATGGCAGGTTGAAGCTGAAATTGCCGAAAAATACTACGCCCACGTTGCCAGTGCCCCCAAGACGTTTGACATTCAGACCGGCGATGTCCTGTACATACCTCAAAACACAATCCATCAATACGTAAATACGTCAGATGAGCCCCTGGTCTTCCTTTCCGCTCAGAACAGGATGTTCAAGTCTCTGGGATACAAGGCTGAGATTCACGTGAAGATGGACAATGGGCAGCCAGTCTTCTAAGGCATAATGGTAGGGGTGAACTGCTTTCGATGATCCTTTAAATGCGACCGGGCTGCCCAAGGGCAGCCCGGTTTCTCTTATGTCAAAAGGCTTGTTTCTGATAACTCAGCAGTTTGAACTAGCCATTTACGTAAGTCGAAATGCTTGCACCCTGAGATATCGCTGAACTGACCTCTGAAGCTACAGTTGATCCACTCACGAATCCGAGCGGCTCGCTCTCCTTATTCGCCTGCGCGACAGTGCTTGGATCTGCCAAAGCCTTCTGGAATGCATCGCGGAGGACGGCAAGCCTGGCTGCAGGAATTCCCGGAGGGCCAGCAAAGTCGTAATCAAGCACGCTTAGAGCTTCAGCTTCTTTGATTGCGGCGCTTTGTGCGGATGTGAGCGTGGTCGAGGAAAGCGCCTGGCTCAGAGTTACTGCGGTACCTGCGGCTGAAACCAGTTTTGGCAGGGTAGGCGCGGATGTTACCAACAGGGCCTTAGCCTGCCCGCCGTCCAGCATCGACAAGAACGGCGGCATGTTCTCAAATGCGTACTGGCCGTCGCCTGCAAGGAAACCTTGCTTGAGAGCGCTCACCGATGTAAAGCCCGTTACAAAGGTGTGAGGGATGTTGAACGCACCAAGTACCACTCTGTTGAACATGTCTCCGGTACCATTGCGGACGTCTACTACTTTGATTGGTGTCTTGATGGTCAGAAGCTGTGAGAACTTGGTGACTCCAGAATTAGGAGATGTCACAAAAACCGACGGTGAAGTCCCCGCCTGTCCGACCCAGCTAAGCTTGGTGAGATCAAAGCTTTGGCCAGGCTGTTTTTCGATCAAACTCGCAATGTCGCCACCGGTGTTGACGACGCTGAGGGTAAGCCCGTTCGGTGACGCCGCAGCCATCTGGTTTGTTCCAACTACCGTGCCGCCCCCATTGACATTTTCGACGTTGACGGTAGCACCGAGATACTTGCCCAGGGCCGGCGCTATGATTCGCGCGTAAAGGTCAAAATCGCCCCCCGGATTGTCGGGTGCGATGAGAGTAATGGTCTTACCCTTGAAGTAAGATGCCGCCGACGCAGCCGCCGATGTCGTCGAAGGCGCAGCAGAGTTCGAGGTGCTTGCAGAGCCAGAAGACGAACTAGATCCGCAAGCAGCCAACAACATTCCCGCTGACGCTACTGCCACGCCTATGGCAGAGGCCTTCAATCGCGATTTATTCATATCGTTTCCTCTCCCCATACTTTTCATGATTGCACCTAATTGCCTTTCTGATTATTCTGTCGCGTGAGAGCTATGTCCCGTCGCAACGGTCTGGAGCGCCGCCCCCTAGTGACCGCTCCAATGACGATTACCAATGATAGTTTCTATATCATTCCGTGGAAGGTCAGGTGAAAGAGCTGGACAAAGGCAAATGCAAGCAGCGCTGTCACAATTGTTGCCGTTACCGCAAACGCTAAACGCCTCCAAATGCTCTCTATATCCCTATTCACCAACGCATATATGAAGGTAACGAGCGGGATTCCTATCTCAAAGCCAAGAATCAGCGCACCAGCAACAACTCCGAAGAACCAGAGTAACGCTATGGACTCCCGGATATTTTGCTGCTTGCGATCTTTCTTGGTTTGAGGCTGTTCTTCGTGCTCCATCCTGGTCATAACCGCTACTGATGCCAGCTCCTCGCCATCAGGAACCAGGTCTGGTCCCGGTGTAGCAGTGACAATATCGCTGGTTCCACCTTCGGGAGCTGATGAATGTTGCTCAGCTCTGTGGACCAACCAGTATCGAAGATCCAACGTCAAGCGATAGACGGATACCACAGCGGCGAGTATGCCGACGGCAACTGGTATTTCTCCTGCTTGTGCGGGATAGCTGGACCCCACTATGAAATAGACGATTGAAAATACCGCCATCACGAGATCGAACATCCACTCCATCAAGGGATGTTTGACAGCCTGGCGGGCTATCTCTTTTTTGTTCTTATGCCACCTCCTGCCTGCCGAGATTATTAAATAAATCGCGACTAAGAAAAATATGTCCGCAAGTGGACTTTTGTAGATGAAATGCCAGCCATAAAGTGAGTCGGTCAAATGCACATTGTCGTCGAATGTTCCTCCCAGTACCAGTCCGATTGCTGCTGCTGCGACGGAATAGCCAAGGTCTCTCACGACAACGCCCAGGATGCTAAAAATGACGAGCAGGTAGATTCCCATGGTTGTATTTGCGTCCGCAAAGCTGCCAAGTGTGGCGAGGGCGATTATGAACGGGAACATAAAAGGACCCTTGATCCCCGTTATTCGCGCAAGTTGTGGTGCGAGGAGCAGTCCAAGCACGCAGGACAGCAGGCCAGCTATCGCCATGACCCACATCATAGAATACGGAAGAGTGGGAGATCCCTTGAGAAGTGTCGGTCCAGGCTCAAGTCCGAGAATCGTGAGAGCTGCAATGAAGATTACCATACCGAGTCCGGAGGGAAGTCCGAGTGCCACCGCGGGTATCAAAGATCCGACTTCTTTTGAAAGCGATGAGCCCTCTGCTGACATTAAACCTTCGGGTACTCCGGTTCCGAACTGGGATCCTCGTTTGGACGTTTTCTGTCCAACTCCGTACGATATAAAGTTTGAGGTGAATCCTCCGATTCCCGGTACAAGTCCCAACAATGTCGCTATTATTGCTGACCTTGCGACGTGGTACCAACGCCGAAACGTTTCAGCGATCCCAAGACGTACCTGAGTTCCGAAGCCTTCCCCGAGCTGAGAGAGATCTACGGCAGTTACCGCTTTTCGACTTCCATACATCTTCACCATCTGAGTGATCGCGAAGACTCCGAGTGCGAACGGGACAACCCCAATTCCGCTATAGAGCGTAGGAAGTCCCA
>DAHVOF010000069.1 GCA_027318945.1 Actinomycetota bacterium
TGGGAAAATCTGAAATCTCCACGACATTTTGCTCAGTTGGGCAACACTGCTATGAAGTGCTATTACATATGAGCTCAGGCACATACGGCCCTTTATCTTTCCACATGGCGTCAGAAAATCTAGCGTTGTAATTGCGTATTACGCGTAATACAATTGATGTGTGGAGTACAGAGGAGTACAGAGACATCCCGGACTCGAGTTTGAGGATTGAGGCTATCGAGTGGACTGATGAACGGGTCGACCTCATTCGGAATCGCACGAAACGACTTGGGTCCGGTGAAATCGATATAGAGCCTAAGTGGGCTACTGAAGCTGCAATGGATGTTTACCGGTTGGCGGGACCAGCACATTCCGGAGGTTCTCTTCAAGTTGTTGGGTTTTCGCAGTCCTGCAGGGCGGTTTTGAAAGTATGGCTCTATCCCAAGGATCTGGAAGCTGGCGCATGGTACGGGGCCTCAGCATGCCTGGCTAGTCAGACCAATCAGCGGCAGTATAAGAAGCGAAAGGAGGAGGGAAATTGAAAAAAGAATTAGCGGCACAGCTAGCAAACGTGCCTGACGTCGATGAGGACGAGACCGTCCTTGAGCCGCTCGTATTTCCCCGTGAGCCTTCACAGGTTTACTCGGTTCGGATTCCTGTAGAAAAACTTGAACTTTTGCGACGCGTGGCAGCGGAACATCACGAGGCGCCAAGCGTGCTTATCCGGAAATGGGTTCTTGAGCGTCTTGATATGGTCGCACCTGATGGGTTGCCAAGGACCTCGAATCAGTTAGTAGACGATCTGATGGGACGGGTCATCGACTTGGAACAAAGAGTGGCCCAACACCAGAAAGAGTTGGACGAACAATCGAGTGAGCATCGCAAGCAAATCGATAACGTCATAGATAGGGTCATAAAGCTTATTTTCGAGCGATTTGACATAACCGAGAAAAAGATCTGACCCAGGCGAGTGCGAAAATGGAAGAACTCCAAGAAGAACAAATTCAGCGTCGAAAGACCTGGTCGTTTTCAAGTGGGTGCCAAAGCTTTTATTGAGAAATGAAACGGTGCGGATCTTAGAGACCGGAAAGAGGATTCTGGCTATGACCAGCTGGCGAAGAAGCGAGTAATTGGGTGAAATACCAATGCGATCCATTAAGGCGCCCAGGACCAGCTCTGCGCCCTGGTGGTACTCACCCATGGTTCTAAGGCCTGTCAGGTCGGCTTGGCTGGGGAATTCGAATATCAACTGATTCTTACGTTCCAGCTCAAAAAGAGCTTCTTTCGCATTCTCTGTCAAGAACTTGAGATCCAGTTCGGAATTGCAGTTCCGATGTGACGGACAAACTTCTTTTTCCAAGTTTCGTCTTCGATGCGATTGTCCATGATTCGAACGCGGATGGCTTCTTTGTAGCCCGCTTTATTAAGCTGCAGATGGATTTTCCTTTTCACGGGCCCAGGCAAGATTTTCGTCAGAAGTAGTCTTGGTTCCCACGCATCCATTACGTGCCCAACAAGTCTGTGGGCCGTGGCTCTCAAGGGCTCGATCCGAAGATCTCGCGATAGATGTCTTCCCCGTGGACCGTCGACAAAGCCTCGCCTTCGACGAGCCTGAAAGATCGGGCTCCATCGTCCTCACGATTAGCCCTTAGGAACAAGGCCCTCTCTCCATCAGCCCTTGCAAATGAGCTTGCCAACTCGTAGAAGTGCGTCACCAGAAACACTTTTACGCCTGAATCGAGCATCGCGGTTACAAAACCCCTGCCGATCTGCGATCCCTCCCGCTCATTGGTGGAGGCAAAGGATTCGTTCAGGATAAGCAGGTCTCCGACCGAGATCTGCTCCACAATCCCGCTCATCCGAGAAAGCTCCTCTTCGAGCTTGCCACCGGCCATGTCTTTGTCCTCCTCCCTCTTGAAGTGGGTGAAGACACCGTTGCGCACATCGGTGTTGAACTTGTTCGCCGCTACGTACATGCCAGCTTGCATCATGAGCTGCGCCTGTCCCACGCTTCGCACGAAGGTGGACTTTCCACCCCTGTTGACTCCTGTCACGACAATCAGGACCTTGCCATCGGCATTGAAGCTGTTGCCTACGCACCTTCCGTTCAAACGAAGAGAAAGGGATGCGTCGTAAAGGCCTTCGGCCTCCATCCCCACATCGCCTAGCCGAAGAGGTTCCGGAAAACAAACCGGCTCCCCTTTGCCCCTCAAAGCCTCATGCAGGTTAAGACATCCGATATAGAAGGCAAGTTCGAAGCGGAGCGCGCTGAAAAAGGAGAGAACGTGATCGCTGGATCTGGCAACAGCATTCGCTGCGGAGTTGATTCCCCGTCCCCTGAGCTCTTCGAGCGCTCGAAAGCCGGGCTCATCGCGTTCTGGAATCACGATCACATCTGAGGTCCGGCTCAACGCCTGAGCAGCTTTCTTTAACCAACTCTGTTTGGCGGGGCCCATCGTCCTTATGGTGTAATTTGCACCCTTGTGGCCATCGCCGAGTTCTGCCCCCACGAGAACCCCGTCTCGGAACCTCAGTTGCTCGAGATGTTCTTTGATCTTGCCGAGGTACTCTGGGTCGAGCTCGGTCACGAGCATTTCAAAGAACCGAGCAAGCCCCGCCGACGAGAAGAGCGCCGAGTTTCTCACTCCGAACTCCCGAAGGCGACTGAGCATCTCGGATAGGTATCTGAGCTGTTGAACCGCCCTGTGAAGTGTCAGCTCCGGATTCTCCCTGCTGAAAAAGCCGACACCGAGAAAGCTCACCTTGTTTATGCCGGTGAGCGCCTCCTCCGCGAGCGAGTACATCTCCCTTGCCACCTCGCTCCGGGCTATGCACTCTTTGAGCACCCCTTGGCGGTAGGCAATCTCCGTGGATTCTGAAAGGCTAGCGAGCACCACCTGCCGAACGACGCGCAAAAGGTACTTGTCTCCCCGAGCCATCGTCTCGAAAAGCCTTTCTAGCTCGAGATCCCCTGCAAGGGACTCCGAATTTGCCGGAGAGGGCGCATCTTGATCGAAATCTCGATCTTCGAAAAGCAGAAACGCCCTCATTTGCGCATCCTCCCCATCACGCTTTCATAGCTGAGCCCGTATTTGTCCGAGATCGCAGAAGCATACGCCTGACCGTCCGCCGGTCTGGCCTCCATCTCAAACGTTCTCACTCCGGGGTCATCGGGCAGAACCTTGGCGACCACGCTGACAATCTCTTGGGAAATTCGGGAGAGCTCGTCGATGAATGTGACGCAAACGCACGTTGCCCCGAGCTCTGCAATCTGGCTCAGCACGGCCCTTCCCAAGATCATTGCATCACCAGAAGCGGTGGATCCGAAGCTCTCGTTCATGATTATAAGGCTGCGCCCAGTCGCTTTGCCGAGGATGCCGTGTATCCTCACCAGCTCGTCTTCGAGCTTCCCTCTTAGGTTGTCGAGGTCTTCCTCTATCTCGAAATGGGTGAAGATCTGGTCGCAAAAGAAGAGCTCCGCCCTGCGGGCCGGCACAGGGCAACCGAGGCTCGCGAGGTAGTTGATCTGGCCGAATGCCCTCGCGTAGGTAGTCTTGCCACCGGAATTTGGCCCCGACACTACGATGATCCGCTCGCCCGGCCCAAGCTCATAGTCATTTCGAACCGGAGCCTTTCCCTCGCGGGCCAGCTTCTGCGCCAAAGCCAGATCGAAGCCTCCGGAAACGTAGAACTCTTTCTTGTCCCCGGAAAGCAGGGGATAACAGAACCCAAGGCCGAGCCTTTCGAGTTCTCTCATCTGATGGATATAAGCGAGGTAGAACTGAACCTCATGATCGAACGTGGCCAGAATGTTGTCTATGAATCCGGAATGTCTGGCGGAGAAGCCTGCGGCAGCTTCAAATACGCCTGGGTGCATGCGAACCACGATCTCGAGAATCTCCTCCTCGACCCTGTTCATGTCCGGCCACGAAGCGTACTTCACCCTATAATCCCTGCCTGCCACTTGGGCGAACCGCTGAAAGGTTTCCTCCACCCGGCTGCCGAAGTCCTCCTCACCGTCGAAACCAGTTACGGTTATCTTGTTAGCCTTGATCAAGAGGTTGTAGCGGACTTCGGAAAACTCCGCCTGGAGCTTCTCGGCCTCCGATCTGAGGGAGGTGAAGTCTTTCGAGTCGACATAGCGCGACAGATGATCGGCTATATTTTTCAGCCCGACAGATTCAAGAGAGATCCCTCGGAGATCCCGATCGAAAGCGGAAACCGCCTTGGAATAGACGCCAGCGGAGTCGATGAACCAACGCTGCCTCTGGCGCAGGTTGTAGAGCTTGTTCGACTGCTCCAGATCGGACATGACTACCCGCATGGATGAACAGAAACGGCTAACCGCGTCAAAGACCTCGGACCTTTCAAGATCTCTGAATACCTCTTGGCGGTACCGTATCTCTCCGAGTGAAGCCAGGGAATGGAAAAAGAATGGCGCCACCTCGTGCGAACTACACCTCCCAGAGATACCATTCACGACCTGGTCGAGATTCAGATCACCGAAGAAAAGAGGGGGTTCCGAGCCAAAATGATCCTCAGCCCCTCCCCTACCTTGCAACACAGATAAAGAGCCCGAGGTCATTCGCAACCTCCTCGAAAAGACGCAGGCAGAAAGACCGAAATTGAACGCTCGCTTTCGATGGTTGCAACTCGGCCGGAACGACTCCCGGGAATCTCGAATAGGGCACGGCTGTTCCCTGGCATTCCAAACTCCCCCACTAGCCAGGAGCCATCAGGCACCTCCACCGGTTATGGCGGGCTCCATCACCGTCTGAAAGCTTATCACTGAGCAAAACTGGGAGTGCGGCTGGTATGGCTTCACAGAGGAGTAGCAAGGCGCAGCCTGTGCAAAATAGAGTTCGCTTGCAACCGCACATTCGTATCGAAGCCGAGAATCGGATAGCCACCGTCGATGGCCGCAATGAACACGCCGTGCTCCAGTTCGAATGGAATTTTACCCGCTCCAATTTGGCCAAGCTTGTTGGCGCGCCTTTCCGCCAAACATGACCGCCGCACCGTCAATCGAGACTCTGAGAAAAGCTGATTGGAATCATGGCCTGGAGTACTAGCACTTTTCTATTCAGCCTGTTCGTAAACCAAAGTTGATTAGCTAGTCCGCTCCAGATCCGTCCGACACCGACAAGCTGGACGACCACTTGCTCTCTATCTTACCGAGATGCCAGATCGCAAGGGCTACCAACCAGGTGAAGACAAACAGGCCTACTATCATGAAACCTGCCTTGTTGATGCTGAAGTTCGCCATCGCGATCCAGAAGGCTCCGTGAAGATGCGCTTCCTGGGACAAAAGTCCGAGGAGCTCGATCGAGCCGATAAGAAATGCAACCGTGATGGACAGTGCCGTGATTGACATATTGTAGAAAACCTTGCGCACGGGCTTTGAGAACGCCCATCCATAGGCGAAGTTCATGAATGATCCATCCAGGGTGTCGAACAAGCTCATGCCGGCCGCGAAAAGGATGGGAAGACACAGCACCGCATACCAAGGCAGACCTTCCGTGGCCGCACCGGCGGTGGCAGCCAAAAGAGCTACTTCCGTCGCAGTGTCAAACCCGAGCCCAAAGAGAACTCCCACAGGATACATCTGCCAAGGCTTGCGGATCGATTTCATCAGCTTCCCGAAAAATCTTGTCATCATTCCCCGAGAATTCAGCTGCTGCTCAAGCTCTTCGTCGGAGAACTTGCCCTTGCGCATCTGAAAAAATACCTTGAGTATTCCCACAAGTACTATGAGGTTCAGTGCCGCAATGAGATAGAGGAATATACCTGAAATTAGGGTGCCGAAGATGCCGCCAAAAGTTTCCAGTCCGGAATTGGGATTGTGCACAGCGCCGAATACTGCCTTGGCAGCTATCGTCAGACCTACACCTATTACGAAGACTATCGTGGAGTGCCCCATAGAAAACCAAAAGCCCACAGTCAGCGGGCGCTGACCATCCGCCATCAGCTTTCGGGTTGTGTTATCTATCGCCGATATATGGTCAGCATCGAACGCGTGGCGCAAACCAAGCGTATACGCAGTAATTGCCACACCGATCCCGAGCAAACGAAGATGCTCGGGCAATATCACTAGAATGAATATCCCCCAACCGACGATATGGAGAAACAGGATAGCCAAACCTACGGCAACGGCATGGCGGACTTCTCGCGGTGACAATCTGGCCGTTTGAGAACTTCGTCGTTCTTCTGTGAGTCCGGTTGCAGACATTTTGCTCTTTGAGATCCTTAAACCTCGACGTCTTTACCTTTATATCTTAGTTTTATTGCGAACTGGTTGCAATAACATCGCATGGTATTTTATTCGCGGGCGACAGGGTACTCGGTTCCGCTGATTTTTGGGCTGCGTCCTATTCGCGCCGCCAGTAGTGGTTTTTGAGGAATCTGTCCAGGCGCAGCCGAGTCGCGGGGGACCCAAACGCCTTGGAACAGGTGCCCAGCCTGCGCTCCAGGTAAGCCAAGAACGATCCCGAGCGCAGCGGGACCGTGTCGTCCGCTCGATCCCCGAAGTTCTTGGGAATGGATTAAGTCGGAGATAGTGAATTCGTGACCAGCAGGCGGGACAGCACGCGTCGGATGAACCGGCGGCTGCTCCTTGGTGACGCTGGCCCCTTCCGCCGCCAACCGCAGACAAAACTTACCGGCGACTCCACCAGCAGGTCTGTCCTGCTAATCTGGCCAGCATCGGTATCCGCAGAAACAAGGGACTTCTCAGATCGTTCGCCCGCATCGGTTGCTTGTGGTCACCTGCGTCCACGTCTTTTACCACAAGTCACAGCGCTTCGCAGCCGCGCAGACAACGGAACACTATCAGCCCGGCCATCGCCGGAAGGCTAACCTCCGACTCCGGGCTGCATGGCTTTGACCAGTAGAAAGATGTCAGCTATCCGAGGTATCCCCGCAAAGGCCGCATGGCCGAAGTGCAGGCCTTGGACTATTTAGTCGACTCAGAAGCGTCAACGAAGGCATGCGCCAAATTTTCCTGCCCTATGGCAGAGCCTCACTTTCAGCCTTGCCGGGCCTGAGCGAATAAACGAGAGCTCCAACTAATAACGCGGCGATGAGAACGGCTGCAGAGATGAAAGATAGGACAGTCACATTTACGATTGGGAACAAGGTCGTCATTGCGAGTACCAGAGAGAAAATCAGCACGAGGCCGATGATCAAAACCGCGACGACGCCGAGCCAGGCCCGGTTGAGCCATAATTCGAGAATGTCGCAATCATTGCAAAGAAGAAGCAGGAACACCGAGGCGGAAAAGCAGACTCGCTCACCTGAGCATTCGGACCCCGGCATTATGAATGTCCGCTGAGCGACGTAAAGGGTTTAGGGATACGCATTGTTTTTCAGTGCGCTAGCCTACCGATTAACACCGAAGAAAGCCGATGTGACCACTAGCGGTGGAAATCTCTTCGTCTAGAAATGAAAACGAGCATGGACCGTTCTTCCTCAGTAATTTCAATAAGCGGGCTGACCAAGCGATTTGGAGATCGCGTGGCGGTAAATTCAGTAGATCTCGAAGTGCCGGCGGGAACTGCTTTCGGTCTGCTAGGGCCAAATGGAGCAGGCAAGACCACTCTCATCAGGATGCTCGTAGGTTTGGCGAATCCAAGTGAAGGAGAGATCAGGCTCCTTGGTCACAGAATCCCGGACGAAAAGCTGCAAGCGCTTTCGATGGTTGGAGCCATCGTGGAAGAGCCGAGGTTCTACCCATTTCTCACAGGCCGGGAGAATCTTGAGATCGTGGCATCGCTCAGAAGCCGGAAAGCCATGTCAAACATCCCCGACGCTTTGGAACGGGTAGGTTTGAGCAGCAGGTCCGAGGATAAAGTCGGCGGGTATTCACTGGGCATGCGTCAGCGTTTAGGAATCGCACGCTGCCTCCTCGTCGACCCAATGTTGATGATCTTGGACGAGCCAATGAATGGTCTCGATCCGCCGGGCATCTTAGAAATCAGGGAGCTCATCCGTTCTTTGTGCAGAGAAGGAAAGACGGTGCTTCTTTCGTCCCACCTGCTGGACGAAGTTGAGAAGACCTGTGACCAAGTGGCGATACTATCCAAAGGCTCAATCCTAGAAGCTGGCAGCCTCGAGTCGATATTGGCAGGATCCGGCGGAAGCATTACCATCAGAACATCGTCGCCCGAGCTCGCTAAGGACATCCTCCGCGAAAGTCAGCTCGTTTTGGAGATAGAAGATCTCGGAAGAAGCCTCAAAATCTCTCCCGCGTCCAAGGATGAGGATCTCGACTACGACCGCTTCGTCGGATCGGTCGTCCGAGCACTTGTAGAGCGCGGTGTCGACGTCTTTGAAATCTTCCAGGAGCGCGTTTCGCTCGAGAGTCGATTTTTCGACGTCACCTCGCTGACCGATGATGTATCGGCAGATTCCCAAGTATCCCACAGCTGAATCGAGAACCAGATGTCCACTGCAGTGGTCAAGGAGGCCCCTTCCGCCTCAAGCTCCGAGTCGATCTTTTTGCAGATGCTTAGAGCTGAAACCAAGAAGCTCACGAGACGAAAAGGCGTGGTCGCCTTTACCGCGATCCTTACAGTCGGAGTGGTCGTCATCACCTTCGCAATACTCGAGATCTACCATCTCAGCGATCCGGTCAAATACACGCCTATCGGGGGCACGGCTGGATTCACCAAGCTCGTATTGATGCTCAGCGAGCTAACGATCATTCCGGCTTCGATACTCGGCTCCACGGCTGGTTCCCAGGACATGGAGAGCGGCGTAGTGCGCGACATGATCGTGACTGGCCGGTCTCGCATCGCGCTATTCATGCTTCGAATCGAGTCACCCATAGTTGTTTGGATCGTTCCCGAGCTGATTGCCTACCTGATAGGTTTGGCGATCATTTTTGGCTTGTCTGGAGGAAATCCCCTCCCCACCGCGCATCTGGTGCTAGAAGGCGGACTCTATTGCCTGGGCGTCAGCCTCGTCTTCGTACTTACGGCATCAGGTTTCTCGAGCCTATTTGGAACCCGAGGCCCGGCTATCGCCGTCATGATCGGATGGACTTTCGTCATAGAGTCCATACTCCTCAACGTCACCGCACTCGGTCCCGTTCGTGACGCATTTCTTACAACCGCTATATCTGCACTGTCGCCGTTTGCTGACCAATCACGACGATTGAAGGCGGCCGGAGTCACGCCGTCTTTAGCCGTTGACTACATAACCATCATCGCATGGCCCCTAGTGATGAACATCGCTGGCTGGATAAGGTTCAGACGCCTCGAGGCCTAGGAACTAAAGAATCCGACTTCGTTCGTCAGCAAACCGAGCGTGACGACAGGTGAGAAGAGTAGTGGTCGCCAGAGCCCGATAAAGCCGCTTTCAACCGCGTTGAACTGTTGGCCGCGTGACCGGTGTGATGAAACCCAAGGCTGCAGGACTGGAGTCATCGTTGGCGGCAAAATGTTGGCAGCAGCGTCACCAAGACTGCCCTCTACGGCGATTTATTCGGTTTCAAACGATGGTTCTCATCAATGATTTCCCGCACTCCCATCCTCTTCGACTTCACAGCCGCCGGGTGAGGTTTTTCAGATGCGCGAGCTTGCGAGTACACTACGGCCGTGTCACAAATCCCGTTTCCGGACCTGGATTTCAGCAGCATCTCAACAAGCTGACTTCAGGTCAGTCTCTTCCAACTACGCGCCTGCGAAACCTCCAGAGGCCTGCGTGCCGGCAGGCAAGCTGATCGTTTTGACCACGTCAGCTGCGGCGGGTGGGGTGACTGACACCTTCGTTCCAAAATCAGAGAACGCAATGGTTTCTGTTATGGGCTCGAGAGCGTGTAGCGGCGACCCAACAGGTGCGTTCACAACGGTTTTTATCTGCTGCGCAGTTCCCGATTTGTTCACCAAGATGCTGATTTGAAGTGGCGGCAGGTCTGCTACCGATGCAGGCAGGGTGACCCCCTTCTGCTTTGCAATGCTCGAGACATCTACGGAGCCAAAATATTCAACGGCCGGCTGCCCATTCAGAGTCGACGCCTTTTCACCCAGCCCGCTCTGTGCTAGCAGCTGAAGAGTCACCTTCGCGGAGCCTGGATCCAGAAATTGGAATTGGCCGCTCCCGGCGGTGCTCGAGCTTGCGTTCAACGGCACCTCGATCCACTTGCCGGGTTGGTTTGGCATAGACGTGTACGCTGCATTTCCCGAGAGGATCATCTCGGTATGGACGATCACGCCATTCGGCTCGCTCGTCGTCAAGTTGAGGCTCCCTGTGCGCGTCTGGAAGTTGAAAGCTCCCGAGCCAGTGGTGTCGGTCTTAGCCGTCTTTACGTCAATAGTGAGCATTGCCGTCGATTTCGTAGCCTGGGAGTACGACGACAGTACGATATTCGAAAGATTCCCGGAGGATGAACCTTTAGATCCTCCCAGCAATGAACCGACTCCAAAGCCCGCGCCGGCCAGCACCACTATGCCAGCCGCCACGCTGGCGATTACCCTTCTCTGTGTATTCCATCGGGATACGGCAGAGGCGTTTTGAGCGGGCGGCGACAAATCCGAGGTCGCAGACGGAACAATCAGTTCCGAAGGCGTGGGCATGCCAGCAAATAGATCGCGCACTCCGCCAGCCACGGCTTTCCAGCGCTCGAGCTCAACCTGGCAGTTCGAGCAAGCCTCAAGGTGCGCGCGAGCGCCATCATCGAGCGGCTGGCCGTTGGCTTCCGCGACAAGATCATCCAAAATTAGATGCGAAGAGTCCATATACTCCATTTACAGGTCGACTCCTTTCTTACTCAGTCCTAATGCAAGCGCGGTTCGCGCTGAAGACAGTCGGCTTTTTACGGTTCCGAGCGGGATGTCAAGCGCCTTGGCAACTTCAGAGAGGGTGAGGCCGGCTCCAAAAACCAGCCCGATCACTTCTTTGTGGGCAGCAGGGAGAAGCTCGATCGACTGGGCAACCTCTTTCACGTCGGCGCGATCCAAAGCGACGAGCTCCGGGCTGGGGTCGCTGCTGGGTTGGGCCAAAAGATCGGTGTCGTCGACGACCTGGAGGCGGTGCCGCCGCATCCGATCACAAGCTTGACGCCTTGCGATAGAGATGACCCAGCTTCTCGCCGTGGAGTCTCTGCGAAATGTCCCGGCTCCACGCCACACCGCCAGCATGGTGTCTTGAAGGACCTCCTCGGAAATTGACGGCTCGCCAGTCATGAACCGGACATGCGCAAGAATGGTCTTGCCGAGCCGGTTGTACAGCTCGTCCAAGGCTTGTGAACTCCCGTTGGCAATTTGACGAATCAAGTCTTCATCGCTGGACGCATCTTCCTCGTCGGGTTCCAAAGCTTCAGAAGCCTCTTCAGGTCCGCTCAACTAGACCTCCTCGAATCGTCTCCACAAATTGTTAGTAGCAGGCAAAGCCTTTACGGTTCGAAAATTTTGAAGATTTCTTCGACCACCGGATGGTTGCTTCTTGCAAGCGGCTATTTCTTCGAGGTTAGCGTCAGCTGCCTAAACCGCACTCGGCCGCCCGTTCTCAGCACAGCAGTCCGATAGATACGGGCGGCAAATAAAGCTACGAAGATAGTGCACGCGATAGAGAGCACAACTGAAAGGAGGAATTCCCACCAGGTCGCGTCTCCGAACCCGACCAAGGTAGGCATTGCAAACGGGGCGGTAGGCGGAATATAAGCGAGTACTTTCACAAGTAGCGAGGCATTGCCAGAACTGACTCCTATCAGCGACACGATGTAGCCGAGGATTAGAGGCACGCTCAGTGGAAGTGCCAGGCTTTGGACTTGATCCTGACGCTCTGCCATGGAACCAGCCGCCGCATACACCCAGCTATAGAAGGCATATCCTAGGACCAGCCACAGCAGTGTTGCTGCCACGACGAGCGGGGCCGTGCCCTTTACAAGACTTGACCCAACTGCGGTACCGAGCACCAAAGCGAAAACAACTAGTCCCGCCGCTTGAGCGAGCGCGACTACTCCAATGCCTATGACTTTGCCCGCCAGCAGTTGAATGGGCCGTACCGTAGCAAGTAGCACTTCTACGACGCGACTTGCCTTCTCTTCCATCACTCCCATTAGCGTCCAGGCAAGGTATTGGTTGAGCACGATGAAGATGAGGATCACGCCCAGCATTGCCGTGGTTTCCGACGTTGTCTTCCGAACCTTTCCTGGCTTAATGCTCTCGATGGGCAGCGGCTTCGCTCCGGCCAAGACGGCCGTTTGCTGAGAGGTCAAAGCTGCCAAAGCAAAGGCGTGCTGTTCGCCAACGGCAACAGACACGTCCCGTACGAAGCGCGCTCCGGAAGAGGTGTCAGTTGCAGAGATGGGATTCTCAACAATTATCGCGTTGGTCCCATCTAGCGCCATATCGATTCGTCCAGCACTGAGATCTGCCCGGGCCTGGGCCAAATTGGACTCGCTGACAACATACACGCTCAGCCCCGCACTCCTCGCCAGGCTCGAAAGCTCCGTGCTCAACTGCGGCGACCCAGCTACCACCCCAACCCGTTGACTCTGGGTAGTTCCGCCACGGAGCGACGGTATGACAATGGCTGCAGCGACCGCGACAAAGAGTATGGCCGTTATTACGCGGAATACCCTTCCCCGCAGACGCTCCCGAATCTCTCTTCCGGCCACCAACCCGGTATCGCCGAAAAGCCTGCGGTCGTGCCCACGCGCGGTAACACGAGGCATTGATGACCGCGACGATCCCCTACGGCGGCGCATGCCCAAGCGTATGATCCCGACGACCACTATTGCCGCGATGACGAAGGGGGCGGGCTTCATCTGGACACCGCTTCCCGGAAGACCTCAGAAAGGCGCCGCCTTTCGAACACGAACTTGGTGACGCGACCAGCCGAGCGCGCAGCATCGAGGATGGCGTCACTCTTTGCGGAGTCGTCGAGCACGAGGCGAATCTCGCCACCTTGAATCTCTGATACCGTGACGCCTGGAATGGCCTGCGTCCATTCTCCCTGGCGATCCCCTTCAATCCTGATCGCGAGACGCCGCGCCCCCTTGGTGGCCAGCTCATCGACGGTCCCGCTCACGACCAGGCGGCCGTGATCGATGATGGCTACCGACTCGCACAGGTCCTCCACCTGGTCGAGCTGGTGACTCGAGAACAAAACACAGCGTCCGGCTCGCGCCTGCTCGACCAATACCTGGCCAATGACGTCGATGCCGGTGGGGTCCAGCCCGGCGAGAGGTTCATCGAGCACAAGAACTTCCGGGTCGTGCACAAGCGCGGCTGCGAGCTGCACCCGCTGCTGATTGCCGTGCGACAGCGTCTCAACCTTGCTGCTTGCGCGATCGGCGACGTCCAGCCGTTCCAGCCAAAGCTTGGTGGCGGCCGCAGCTCCGGCAGTTCCCATGCCATGGAGACGCCCCAGGTATTCGAGCTCCTCAGCTACAAGCATGTTTGGATAGAGGCCTCGCTCTTCGGGCATGTAACCGAATCGGCGCCGCTCGGCAGGTCCGACCAATGCGCTGTTCCACCTCACCGATCCGCTGTCCAAGTCTGTCAGGCCGAAGATAGCCCGCATGGCAGTGGTCTTGCCTGCCCCATTCGGCCCAAGAAACCCTACGACTTGACCAGATGGGACGCTGAAGCTGAGACTGTCGAGTGCTTTAACGGCATCGAAGCGACGCGTCAATCCATCGAGCTCGAGGATTCCACTCAACGAGCTTGTTCCTTGGAGTATTGAATTCTCATATAGACAGGTCCATGTTATCGACTGCACTCTCTCTCCGCCCGCCATTTACGAGTTACGAAAATTTTCAAATCAGCAGGTAATTGCGTGAGCACAGATGTTCTGTACAGTATGTTGACGGCGTGAACCTGACCGAATTGGTATGTGTCCATGGAGCTCATCCGCCGAGCGCATATCGCTTATCTGTTAAGCGACTTTGCCAGTGCGTGCTATTCGGGTGAACTCAGGATCGGATCCTGTCTTGGCTCCTAACGAGCTCCGTTATCGTTATACGAATCCGAAAACAGCAGGGTCAGCTTTCGAGAGCCACAACATCGGAAGGATCGACCCACGCGAAGACACGCTCGGCCCTATGGATTCGAAGCGAAGCGTCCGATCGAATCCTGAGTTCAGATTCTCCGATCTTAATCACATGGTCGATGCGGTCGCCCAAGAACGCTGTCGCCATTTGCTGCCCTTCAAAGCAGTTGGCTTGCGTACCGGCCGGAGGCTGCGTGCTCAGCCTGATGTGTTCAGGCCTGAAACAAACCACCACACGGGACCCACGAGCGCGCCCATGCTGGCCAGCGACGTGGATAGCTCCAATCCCGGTGCTGACTACCATCTCGCTATCGCTCGCATCCGCGACGGTTCCCTCGAGGAAATTCGCCCCGCCAAGAAAATCCGCGACATATCGGGACGAGGGATTTCCATATATCTCGCGCGGAGTTCCCAACTGGACGATCTTGCCCGCACTCATTATCGCGACGCGGGAAGAAAGGCTGAGCGCCTCGCCCTGGTCATGGGTCACGTAGATAGCTGTGACTCCGGTCTCCCTTTGAAGCCGTTTCAGCTCCAGGCGCATGCTCTCTCTAAGCTTCGCGTCGAGATTGGAGAGCGGCTCGTCGAGAAGTATTATCGGCGGCTCCGTCACCAGGGCCCTGGCCAGTGCCAGCCTTTGCTGCTGGCCTCCCGAGAGTTGGGTTGCCGAGTGGTTCACGTAGTCGAGAAGACCGACGGTCTCGAGCATCTGCTCCACCCTGTCCTTTACAACCTGCGCCGCAGGACGCTGCTTGCGCGGAAGTACCTCGAGAGGAAAGGCCACGTTTTTGAAAACGGTCATATGCGGCCAGATCGCATAGGACTGGAAGACCATCGAGATTCCCCGCCGATTGACTGGGACGTTGATTCCTGACTCGCTGTCGAAGAGCACCTGGTCGCGCAGGCGAACCGAGCCAGAGCTCGGACGCTCGAGCCCGGCGATGGAGCGCAGGGTCGTGGTCTTTCCACAACCTGAAGGCCCGAGCAGTGTGAAAAGCTCCCCCTGGGCCACCTCGAAGCTCACTCCGTCGATCCCTCCGGTCCGGCTCCTCGCATCGGCAAGGGGTCCCTGCGAGCCGAGCCCCCTTGCGGCATCTACCGGAAAATGCGTCACCAGGTCCTTAACCGAAAGCACTTGCCATTCCCTCCACTCGCATCTTATTCGTCGATCTCACCCGCAGCCCGGCTGGAATCTGCCATCTGAAGCAGACAAAGTGAGGTCTCACACTGGCCACCCGTCAACCATGGCTTCATCACCAAACATCGCCACGTCCACCACATACGCCCCTCCGCCTTTCGGTCCGACTATGACAGGATTGAGATCTATGCCTCCGATCCACTGGGCATCGCCTACAAGTGCCTTAGAGAACAAAGAAACCAGCCCACAGAGAGCATCGACATCAGAAGGCCCCTGACCGCGCGCACCTTTGAGAACAGGCCAAATCCTGAGCTTCTCGAGCATTCGAAGGGCCTCCGCTGATGAGACCGGAGGTACTCCCCAAACGGCGTCGCGAAGGATCTCCGTGTATATTCCCCCAGAGCCCACGACGAGGAGTGGGCCCCAGGTCGGGTCCCGCTTCATGCCCACGATGATCTCGACCCCGCCCGGCAACATCTTCTGAACTTCGAATGATAGACGGCCGCCCGAAGTGGAGCCTTCAGGGGAAAGCAGCTCGGACATTTCGCGACAGGCCATCGCCACGGAATACTCATCTGACAGATTGAGAGCCACCCCTCCCGCGTCAGACTTGTGGACCATCTCCGGCACCACGGCTTTCACGACAACTGGATAGCCCAACTCTTCAGCGATGGCCACAGCAGCTTCGGCATCATCTGCAAGATCGCTCGGAACATATGGGATTCTTGAATCCGAGAGCCACTTTCGAGCCTGGGCAAGCGAAAGCGGCGCGGAGCCGACAGAACCCGAAACACCTGCCTCGCTCGGAATCCCCTCGAGACTCCTCGCTTCGTTCGTTGGAGAACCGAGCCATGAGCTGAATCCAGCTAGCGCCGCGATGGCGTTTCGGTAGCTCATCACGAAGGTCACGCCAAGCTCCCGGAACAAGCTCCACCAGGAAGGGTCGAACCGCTCATAGGCCCGCGAGAGCACAAGCGGGACCGCTCCGGCGGAGCGGATCAGGTCGAATACCTCCCGATATAGCGATGACTGCGAAGTAGACGGCTTTTGGGACATGTTGAGCCTCACGGCCACGACATTGACGGCGCCATCTGAAGCCAATGTCCGTAAGCTCGCCGAGAAAGCCTCCGGCCGTGTGGTTCGGCTGTTCTGCAGATCCAAGGGATTGCCGATGAGAGTCGCCTTTCCCAACTCATTGCGCAGCCGGGCGAGCGTGTCAGCGCCTAAAGACGCCAGCGCAAGGCCTTCTCGATCCGCAATGTCGCAGATCAGGCTGGTCTCTCCCCCCGAGATGGTCGCAAAGGCGACTCCAAGCCCGGACGCAGCGCCTACCTCTGACATCTCTTTTCTCAAGCCGTCAAATAGCGTTATCGTCTCGAGAAATTCGTCGATGTCGAATGCCTGGCAGACTCCCGCCGTTTCGAAGATAGCTTGCCAACCCTGGTTGGGACTCGATAGGCGTCCGATATGGGCGATCGA